>JAITFP010000075.1 GCA_031281275.1 Candidatus Fibrimonadaceae bacterium | reverse complement strand
ACTATGGTTAGAAGGGGACCTTTTATACCTGCGAAAGAGGAGAGTTTTTTTAGCATACTGGGAAAATAGTAAATGCTGATTTAAAATTTCATTTTTCCTTTAACCTCTTCTGCCAGCTCCAAGTTTTCAAGCAAGGATAGCAAACAAAAACCAAATTCTGCGGCTGTTCCTGCTCCTCTAGATGTTATTATATCTCCACTAACAACAACGGGAACATCTAAATATTTTTTGCAAAAAGGCTCAACATCTGCCCTTGTCGCCGGAAAGCTTGTGGCTTCGTGGTCGCGGAGAATTCCCGCATTTGCTAAAACCTTTGGGGCAGCGCATATAGCGGCAATTTTATTGCCTTCGCTATAGCTTTTTATTAACAATTTTTTTACCGAGTCGCTTTTCAACAGATTTTCGGTGCCAGGTCCGCCACCTGGCAAAACGAGCAGGTCAAAAAGCACAGCCTCAATCTGCGATAAAAGCGATTCTGCCACAACTATCATATTATGCGAGCTTGTAACTTCTTTGCTATTACTAATGGAGGCAGTTTGAACTTTAACCCCGCCTCGGTGGAGAATGTCGTAGGGGGCAACGAATTCGAGTTCTTCGAAACCGTTTGCTAAGAGAAAGAGAGCTGTTTTCATGTATCATCTCCTGCCAGTACGTCGTCCGCCATTGATTCTATCGCTAACTTTGTCGTGCCAGTGTTGGAGACCTATTAGCCCCATAGCACCTATAGCTGCCAGCACACACCCCAGAAATATAAAATTTATTTCTATTATTAAATTTCGGGAAATAGAAAATAACTGCCTTGGCTTATTAAAATTCAGAAAAATCACAACAACACCGATAAACCCCATAAGCCCAATAAGAAACTGATAACCGCGCGCTAACTTAAGTTTCTGCCTATCCGACCATTCCTCTTTGGCAGTACGAAGGTGTTGTAGTTGTTTATATTTTTTTTGATCAACTCCTCTAATGACTCTCGAAAACTTTAAAGCCTCTTCTTCAGCAGCTTTTTGCCTACTGACACGTTCCATGTGTTCACGATAAACCTGATTTTTGTCTATGACTTCATCATCATCATTATCATCATAAGTTTTCATAACCAAATAATATAGTAAATTCTGGGTCAAACAATTGCCACTGCCTCTCCCCACCCAATCTCCTCTGGAATATCCTTGCCAGGCAACATAAGGCGGCAAATTTCGCTCAAAACCTTTTTTGGCTGTGCACCGCTTTCTCTTTCCTTGCAAATTCCTTCTGAGCCATCTCTCTTGCTCAGTTTTTTTCCGTATGAGTCGTAAATAAGGGAGTGGTGAATAAATAGGGGCATTTCTGTTCTGCCTATGATTTTTGCAAGAGTTATTTGCTTATCAACCGAATCTTTCAAATCTTCGCCCCTCACAATCAAATCTATGCCATCTTCAAAATCGTCAACTACAACGGCAAATTGATATGTCCATTGCTCAAGTGCATCCTTAATGGCAAAATCTTCGCCTTTTGGATTTTTCAGCATAATTTTGGGTTTATCGGTTTTATACAATTCATAGAGCAAATCTTTTTTTTGTAAAAATTCAAAATATTTTTCATAAATTTCATACCGCTCGCTTTGAATGCTCTCGCTTTGCCATTCAAAACCTAACCACTCCAAATCCTTTTTTATAATATCCGAAAAATGCTTTGAACAACGTAATTTATCGTGGTCTTCAATCCTCAAATGAATAGAAGCATTTTTTGATTTTGCAACAGCGGCAACGCATAGAGCACTCCAAATATGTCCTTTATGCAAATATCCGGTTGGGCTTGGAGCAAAACGTGTTTTCATCTTTGCCTACTAGCTAGTGCAAGCATAAGGAGCAAATCGCCTTGCCCACCTATAGTGCTTTCCTGAATCATAAAATCATCTGCATTATCGTAAAACACGCCGACCTCTGTGTTGAATTTTTCAAAGGAATTGTTTTTTGGAATGGCAAAATATTTTCGCATTTCCAAATGAGTGGCTCTGTCTCCAGGACCTTCCGACAAAGCACCTGTGGGAAAAACTTTGGTTAAGCGGTAAATTCCGTTATAAACATTGCGAATACTATATGGCAAATCGTTAGAAGCGAGCATGGCTATGCCCCAATTGTTGCGACCGAATACATAGTCCAGAACACCCCAAAAAGGCAGAGACAAATCTTTTCCCTGCAAACGCTGTGCCCTCAAATGAACATTTGCCTTGCCAATCCAGCGATGCAAACTTCCCCACATGTATTCCCCAGGCAAATCCCATATATTTTCCCATTCATAGCGTTTCGCTTCCAAAAGCAAACGATTTTTTGCAGCCTCATCTCCTTGCACAGCCAAGCGATAATTTGCAAAAGCATTCCACTCGCTCCAGCTAACTTCGCTTGCAGCAGGTGGTGCATAAGCCTTTATTTCTCCAAGTTCTGCGGCAGCCAAAGCCATGTTGTCTTCATCGGTTTGGTCATAATAAAAATCGTTGGTTGCATTGTGCTCAAATGCGGAGGCTTGAGTGTCGCTTTGCCCAGCACGGTCATAAATCGCTTTTGCTTTTTCTCTGTATTTGGCAGAGGCTTTTGCATCTATATTTTTAAATACATTCGCACCCAAAGCGAGTGCTGCGGCGGTACTTCCCATGTGTGTGCGAGACAAGGCGCACAATGCGGGTCTTTTGCCTTTCAAAGCATCATTTTCAGGAAGTCGCCATCCCTGTTCGTGGTCTTTTCCATCGCCCACTTGTATCACAAAAGTATTTTCGTCTGGAAAGGTTTTCAGCAAATAATCAAGGCTGTACTTGGCTTCGTCTAGAATACCTGGCAGAGAAGGATTTTCTATGTAAGCATTCAATAAATGCCAAGCTAGGTAGGCTTCGTTCAATGTGAATTTTATATAGTCGCCAGCATCATAGTGCCCACCTTGCATATCT
The DNA here is from genome assembly GCA_031281275.1 of Candidatus Fibrimonadaceae bacterium. Classification (GTDB taxonomy): domain Bacteria; phylum Fibrobacterota; class Fibrobacteria; order Fibrobacterales; family Fibrobacteraceae; genus Fibrimonas. The sequence continues at coordinate 87,051 of JAITFP010000075.1, read as the reverse complement.
ATGGTTCTGTGAGGAACCCCCTCTTGCCAAGTACCTTGTTTCCAATCACCTTTAACCTTATATACAATAGCAGCGCTATCTCCCGAATGCCTGCTGCGCATAGCTCGCAGGTGCATAAGTGCTTGTGTGGCAAATAGAGAATATGGATCATCTTTAACAAGTACTTGCTGAGTTTGGGCACCAGACACCTCCAAAGTGTAGTCCCCCTTTTCTTTTAACTTGCTGAAATCTATTGTGTATGTAAATGCCTGTGCTACAAAAATATTATCGCCTGGTTTGCCTGCTGGAATTTTGCCGCTCAAAACCGTGACATCATTTTTTTTCAAATTCCAAATTTTTCCGGCAATATCGGTGTCGGAAAGGATAATGGCTGTTTTGTTGCGTTCCGGCGTATAACCAGCTTGATTTATTCTAATCCAAACACCGGCTTGGGCAGAGAGAAAAAAGCCTGCAATGGCTATTGTGAATATGGGAGAGAAAATGTTCATAAATTCTGCAAGCAACGAATGCTGAATAAGCTGGATTTATTGTCGCTGCTCCAATGCGCTCCATCAAAGTCGTAGTCCATTCCCCAACTGTAAGCGCATTGAGAATTGATCTCAGATGCAGTCCACCAGCGGGCGGAATAACCAGTATCATCGAAATAGCCTTCGGAATCGCCTAAGCCGGCTGGCAGAGCCGCAAAATCAAAAACGTCTAAGCCGTTTCCAAAATCGTCCCAACCGTGTTTAGTTTTGAGATTTTTTCCAGCAACAACAACGCCGCCCGCAAAAACCACAAGTTCCAACCACTCCTTGTTGGTTGGCAAATGCCATCCAGCAGGGCAGGCGTTTTTTGCCGTTGTCCAGTTGTAAAGCCTTCCATATTTTTTTTCGTAGCATTTACTGCCTTCGGCAGCATAAGTCAAATTTCTCGCCATCCAAATTTGGTTACCTATTTTTACAGTTTTATACACATTTCTATCTCTAGGGTCAGTAAAAATATCGCTAGAACTTGAAACTTTTGTTCCGCAATATGGGCAAAAGTTCATATAATTTTCAAGTTTTTCTTTGCAATTTGAACATAACATAAATTTTTCTCCTCATTTTAACTTGCTATACATTGCGCATCCACCATAGAATAAAATAATAATTAAAAATGTTGCCAATGGTTTGTCAAAAGGATTGTATTTCCAGTGAGCAATTTTATCTAAGTACAAATGTAAAAATTCTATAAGAACGCTGTGCAAAAGATATGCGTAAAAAGAAACCTTGCCCAAGCTTCTAAGCCAAGATACCGAGAGAATAGTAACCACAAAGCCTTTGTTGTTTGCTAAAAAAAGCAATAAGCCAGAATATAAAATTGGCGATGCAATACGGTAAGATAAATTCACACATAGCAAAATTACAACTAAGAGCAAAAACAAATCGTTTAGCAAAGCTTTTTTAGGTAGCAGAATTGCCTTGCAAAAGAATAATTTTCCAAGCAACATTCCAGAAAAAAAATGGATGCCTCTAAAAACATTTGGTATATTTCCAAAATAAAGAACAGATAAAAGATATATTGCCCAAGAACCTAAAAACAACAACCAAAGTGATTTTTTGCCTCGCTTGTTCAAAAATTTTGAAAAGCTCGGCGTAAAAGCATAGCACAAAAAAAATACGGATAAAGCCCAAGAAGGCTGGTTAAGGTGAAACCCAAGTTTGGGGACAAAAGCCCACAACAGCGATATATGCAAGGCGAGGCTTTTTATTGCATAAGCGGCGTTGTCTAAATGATGCGTTCTCCAAATTGTTATGGCAAAAATAATCAATGTGCAAATTATATGCAAAGGGTAAAGCCGCTTAAAACGTTCTTTCATAAAAGCTTTTAGCTCAGGTATGCGTTCACGCCTGCTGAACAAAATGGAATAGATAAAACCGCTCAACAAAAAAAACACATCTGCGCTAAAAAATGGCGCATTTATTATAGCTCCCAAAAAAGTTCCTTTTGCATAAGAGAGCAAATTAGACGAAGAAAAATGCAACAGAACAATGTTTAGAGAAGCCAAAAAACGCAGAGTGTCTAGAGCGGGGAAATAGCACATATATTTACCATATTTCCTTACACAATTGCATATCTTGCAGAATTTACAAGTTTAATGGAATTGTAATTATTTACATCTTTAAATTCAAATGACCATAAAGAGTAAATATTATCTCTCTTTTCAAAAAATAAAACTTTAACCTGTTTTTTGGAATGAATTTGCCATTGCCTAAATGGATAGTATAATTGCCTGATAATAGTATTTTTTGTTTCAGAGTTTTTTGCCTCAATTAAAACAATTTGCTCTTTACCTTCATAGCCAGCATCAACTTCGGTCTGTACGCTTTCCACTGTTATTTTCTGTTTAAATTTACCCGCAATAAAATCAAATTTTGGAGTATATTTTCTTCCTCTAATCGTCAATACCAAACTTTGGTCATTTAAGAAAGTGCGAATTAAACTGGAAGCATAAGCAAAGTCCAAATGCTGCATTTCCGAATTGCCAATTTTTGAAGTTTCAAGTTCAAAATCAAGTTTAGATTTATAGGGAATTATTTCAGAAGTAATTTCTGGAATGTCAATGTAACCTTCGCCTTGCAAAATTGTATAAATTCCATTTTTTATCGGTAAAATAAACAGATTATTTTCAACAAATACATTTGGTCTGTCTTCTCTGGAGTCTTGCTTGCACAAAACTCTAACTTCTCTTTCGCCAGTTGTTTTGAAAGCAAGCGTTGCGATTTTTATTTGTTCTGCTTCAATAATAAAAGGGGTCTTGGAAAAATCGTGTTTATCCATTTTATGCATTTTAAAGATAGCTTGCCAAGGTTTGTGATTCATTATGCTTTTCCATAATTCGTTATCAGCAACTCATTGATTTTTCCTCTGCCATTTCCGTTGCAATTAACCGCCCTGCTTGCTGTTACTTTGAAAATATTGTAACCTCTGTAAGCATTTTCAAAAAATTTATCTTTTGGGTTTATGCTCGTTGGGTCGGAATTTGAGAGCATTAGCTTTGCTCCTTTTTCGCTATCTATTTTTCGAAAAAATTTTGCCAATTCAATTTGATTGTCATCATTGAAAATCATTCCTGTATAGGTTGTAAAATTCGCAGTTTTGGTTAATGGTCTATACGGAGGGTCAAAATAAACAAAGGATTTTTCATTTATTTTTGAATAGCAATTTGAATATTCGCTATGCGTAATTTCTGCGTTTTGCAGTATTTTAGAAACTGTTGCTATGTTGTTTGTGTCAAGTATTGCGGCGGTTTTGTATTTGCCGTAAGGGACATTGAACTCACCTTTTGAATTTAACCTGAAAAGCCCGTTAAAGCAAGTTTTGTTCAAAAAAATGAACTGAGCCGCCCTTGGAGCCCAGTTTTCAGACAATTTTTTGTAGTTGATTTCAAATCTCTGTTCGTTAAAATGTTTGCGGACTGACAAAAATAAATCGTTTCTTTTTTCTTGCACCGTTGAGTTGTAAAGATTTTGATACTGCTCCAAAAAATCTAATAGAATTTCCGATTTTTGTTGAATAACAATGTAGGTCAATATCAAATCTTTATTTAAATCCGAAAGAAAAGCGTTTTTTATGTTGTATTTTCTTGATAAATAAAAATACAAAGCTCCTCCACCCAAAAATGGTTCCACATAATTTTTAATGGATTTTTTTCTCAATTCATTTGGGTAATAATTCTCAAATTGTTCAAGGAGCTGGCTTTTGCCACCCGCCCATTTTAAAAAAGGTTTTGGTTCTGTTTTACGTTCTGCCACGCCTTGAATATAGAAAAAATATGCCCCCTAAACTCCGCAGCACTTCTTATACTTCTTCCCCGACCCACAGGGACAGGGGTCATTTCTGCCTACGGTTTGTTCTTTGCGCACGGGTTCTGGTTTAACCATGCTGCCTTCGGTTAGCAGCCACTCGTTGTTTTTTCGCACAAATTCGGAAATCTCGTGATGTTCCCTCACAACTCCATCTTGTTTGAATTTTGCTGAAAATTCAACTACGCCTGTGTTATGTTCCTCATCTGTTTTTGATTTGATAATTTCAAGACCAATCCACTCGGAACGCTCGCTCCACTGTTTAGCACCCTTTTCATCAAAATCCTTTCGCTGTTTTTCTTCAAGGCTATCTCTGAGCCAGAGAATTTCTTTTTTTGCGTAAGCGGTGTAACGCGAGCGCATAAGCATTTCTGGGCTGCTTGCCAGTGCTGTTTTTTTGATTATGGGTTCGCAGCACGTAGCATAGCTTTTTCCTGAACCGCAGGGGCAAATTTCATCACTCATATTATTTTCCTCAAAAGCCAAATTTCCTCTTTGCCTATTCTGCTTTTAATGCTTTTTCTAGGCACAATTCTCTCTTCAATTTCCATTATACCATTAAACCTCGCTTCAAGTTCCTTGCTGGATATGCTGTAAGGAGGCTCGTAGCCATATTTTTCCTCGCACAGCGGGCAAAAGAATCCTATCAAAAAACCATCGTCCTTTAGCATTTTCAGCCACATTTCCACATATTCATCCCGCCTACCGGGTTGAATAGAATTAAAGCCAAAATAATCGTAAATAATATCAAACTTTCTTCCGCCTCTTTTTTCTTCGCAGGGGCTTAGCAAAAACATATCCAAATTTAAAGCTTGCAAATTGCTATTGTTATTTGCTAACAATTCCATTGAATCCAAAGCCGAGGGGCAAAAATCAACAGCCAAAACATTATGCCCACGTTTTGCAAACGCCTCTGCATCCCAGCCTTTACCTGCGGCAGGAACAAGAACATCGCCGAATTTTGGGCAAGAGGGATGCTCAAAAAATTCAAGCAATGCCGGAGTTGCCTCACCCAAATCCCATTCGTCCAAACCTTGTTCATACAACATTTCCCAATATTGCGAAATATTTGGCGTTAAGGCTATTTCATTCATACCGCCACCTTGCTTAAAGAGTTGTTTGAGAGTTGCCCGCAAGCAGCTAAAATATCGCGCCCTCTTGGATTTCTGATATTTATTTGCACGGACTCTGCTCTTACTAAATTTAGAAATTCATTCACCTCTTGTTCGGAAGGAGCTTGCAATTCAGGATTCTCATTATCGTTTAAAACAATTGCATTAACTTTGCATCTTCTGGGTTTAACTATGCGAGTTAAATTTTTTGCCGCAGTTTTTGTGCAAGTTTTATCTTTTATCAAAATATATTCAAGGGTTACCCATTCGCCGCTTTTTTCCATATAATTATCTATGGCTTTCAAAAGCTCAGTTAAGTCCCAAGTTTTGTTCACAGGCATAAGGCTTCCTCTGGTTTCATTGTCTGCTGCAACAAGGCTCACAGCCAGTTGGCAAGGCGTGCCTCTATCCAAAAGTTCCGCTATTTTTGGAACAATGCCGCTGGTACTAATAGTTAAGCGTCCTTTGCCCATTGAGAAAGTTTTTTGGTCGTGCAGGCAAACGCAAGCCCTGTGAACCGCCTCCAAATTCATAAGAGGCTCGCCCATACCCATAAAAATCACATTTGTAACCGTTTTTTCTCTCATGGCATTTATTATCTGTTCCAAAATTTCACCTGCTTCAAGAGAACGGTTAAGTTTCATGCTTCCAGTGCGGCAAAAAGCACAACCCATAGCACAGCCAGATTGAGTGGATACGCAAACAGAGGCTCTTGTTTCTGTTGGTATCATAACCGTTTCAACGGGTAAATTATCTGTTGTTTTGTAAAGCCATTTTATGGTACCGTCCGCAGACTGCATTTTTAATTCTTCTCTGAGCGATTTTATGCTAAAACTGTTTTCCAGCAAGTGGCAAAGCTCTGCTGGAACATTTAAACCTTCGTAAGTTTGCATTTTTTGCTTGAAAACCCAAGTGCGAATCTGCTCTGCTCTATAAGGCTTGTGCCCATTTTCCAAAAGAAACTGGCGCAATTCTTCTTGCGAAAGAGATTTTATATCTTGAAATTTCATTAGGGGGAATGTAGAAAAAATCACTGTCAAATTTTTCTATCTTTCCTAGCGAGAGAAATGCACAGAACAGCTTTAAAAAGAAAAAAATCCAAAGCAAGAACTAGAACCATAGCTTCTCCCGTTGAGCCTAAAATTCATGGTAGCGGCAGAGAGAAACTTATGGTGCTATTTGTTTCTTTGTCGCTATTCCTTGTTTTTTCAGTTCTTTTTTTAATTGGAGACTTATTTTCAGAACCAGACACAAACAGAAATCTCTTTGGACCTTATGCCGCAAAATTCGCAGACATAGAGTTGTGTTTATTTGGACCTCTTCCCCTTACATTTTTGCTTTTGTCTTGCTTTTGCCTTATTATTTGGCTTTTTTTGAAAAAAGTTTCCAATCCACCAAAAGAAAGCACTATTTCTTACGGTCATTATGCTTTTGGCTTTGTGCTTCTTTATGTTTTTTTCAGCGTAATTTTGGCTATAATAATGCCAGATATTTTAAAAAATGTTCCGCTGAATATTAAAATGGTTTCGCGGGAATATGCGGGTCTCATCGGTTTGTTTTTGGCAAAAAGAATATTTCCGCCTATTTTTGGGCAAGATACGGGCGGGCTTTTGTTCTGTTCATATCTTGGCATTGTTATGACCGCTTTTTGCTTTGGTTTAAAACCGAGGCATTTGCCAGAAATAGCAAGAAAAATAAAATTTGGTATTCAAACAGTGCTTTATAATTTTGATTTTGCAAGAGAAAAACCAAAAGTGACCATATATATTAGGCAACCCGATACCGGTGATTTTGTTGCCGTTAGGCTTGGAGCGGTTAAACCTGCTAAAGGTTCGCCTTTTGGGAAACAAGAAAAAGAAGATTTGCCTATAAACAAAGAGCCTTTTAATCCTGCTACGGAGACTCAAATTCTTTCAGTAGAAGAAACTCCCGCAAATGCAATAGAAAAAATAAACCGCGAACTTGAACGTGCCACAGACCCACGCCAAGTTCGCCGTTTGCGCGATGAACTTGCCGAATACAAACGCATAGAAGAAATGAATAAATGGGAAGACGTAAAAGGTGGAGAGCTTAAGATAGAGGGTTTACTGAGCAAGCGTGATAATGAAGAAATACCAATCGAAATTCCAATAGAAAACAACTCTCAACTTCCAGAAATAGACTCTCAACTCTCGACTCTCAACTCTCAACTAGAAACAAGCATAAGCGCTCTAACACAATACGATGAATACCGCATTCCCTTAATCCAAGAAATTCTCTCTCCTGTTCCGGACCAAACCATAGATTACACAGAAGAAGAATTGCAAAAAATAGGCAAAGACATAGAATCTCAATTGGATAATTTCAAGGTAAAAGGCAAAGTGACAGGCATAATGACCGGACCCGTAATTACCCGCTTTGAAATAGAACCTGGTCCTGGGGTAAAGGTATCTAGGTTTGAAAGTTTGGCAGACGATTTGGCTTTAACGCTTAGAACAGCCTCGGTTAGAGTTATAGCTTCAATACCTGGCAAAAGCGCGGTTGGAATAGAAATACCAAACCGCAAGCCCCAAATTGTTTTTGGGCGTGAAATACTTGAATCTGCGAAATTCACCAAAGACCCAAAGAAAATCCAAGTGGTGCTTGGCAAAGACATTATGGGTGATTCTTATGTTACAGACTTAACCAGAACCCCGCATCTGCTAATTGCCGGACAGACCGGAGCTGGAAAATCTGTTTGCATAAATGTTCTTTTGGCAAGTATTCTTTTCAGCAAAACACCCGATGAAGTTCGCCTTATTTTGGTTGACCCAAAGGTAGTAGAGCTTGCTATGTACAAAGACATTCCGCATCTCTTGCACCCAGTTATAACTTCGCCAGAGGTAGCAATGCAGGCTTTAAAATGGCTTTGCGTTGAAATGGACAGGAGATACGAGGTTTTGGCAACGGCAAGGGTGAGGAACATAGAGGGTTTCAACGATAAATTCAAGGCATCGGAGCTGGGCGAAGAGGTTCCAGAAGAAGAGCGAAAACTTATGCCCTTTATTGTTGTGATAATAGACGAACTTGCAGACCTTATGATGACGGCTGGCAAGGAAATAGAGACGAGCATTGCACGAATAGCGCAAAAAGCGAGGGCAGTGGGAATTCATTTGGTTTTAGCAACCCAAAGACCCTCTGTAAATGTGATAACAGGCGTTATAAAGGCAAATTTACCTTCTCGCATAAGTTTCAAGGTAGCCTCTTATGTGGACTCTAAAACCATTTTAGACGGTGTGGGAGCAGAAAAACTGCTTGGAAAAGGCGATATGTTGTTCCGTTCCAACGATAATCCCGAACCTGTGCGCATTCACGGGGCATTTTTAAAGGATTCTGAGGTAGAAACCCTTGCAAATGCTTGCTCAAGCCAGAATGTGAACTATGAGCGCATAGAATCTTTTGATTTAGCAGGGGAGGCTGACGGCGAAGATGAAGCCAATATTACCCCTGTTAAGAGCAAAGACCCCAAGTTCTGGGAAGCTGCACGCATAGGCTTGGAAGCGGGGGAACTTTCAATAAGTACCCTGCAAAGGCGGCTCAGCTTAGGTTTTTCTCGTGCAGGCAGGTTGATGGATCAATTAACGGCAGAGGGCATTTGTGGCAAACAAAACGGCAGCAAGCCCAGAAAAATGCTTGTGGACGAAGAAATGCTCAATAATTTGGAAAAAAGATAGCCTAAAATTAGCTATGTAGCAAAAAAAAATGTATTTTTAGAGAACTATGGTTAAGCAAATCTCCATTTTTCTTATTTTGCTATTGCTTTGCGCAAATATTGTTTGGGCACAGAGATCCGTTATATTAGACGACCGAGCAGCGCGCAAGCAATGGGAAGAAGACCAACGTGCAGACGAATATGCAAACTCCCTGCGCCGCCGCGATTGGCTTAAAGACCGTCTTATTTTGGAAATGGGAATGGGAACCAAATTCCCCACTATGGGTGCTAACTGGTTTGGCTTTGGTGCTGGAGCAGAATATATAACCAAGTGGCATGCTTCGGGTTTCTTAACCTTAGGTTTTATACTTTCTCACGACGACCCAGTTTTTGAGCAATATACTTTAGACGGTGGTTTGGGGTGGCGTTTGGGCTTTGCGTATTACCTATTTCCAAAAGATCCAATACATTTAAGTTTTCAGGTTTCTTATGGAACCGTTTTCTACGATCATGTATCAGAACCATCCAAAGGCAATGTTCGTTCAATTTTGCTTTGCTACGGTTATGAATTCGATGCGGCAGTTTCTTATTTGAGCGACCAGTGGTATTTTTTGCAGGCAATAGTTGGTGTTTATACCATAGGCAACGGAATCAAAGCTAAAGGGATTAAAAATAGGGACGATTCATTTGACTCATTTGGAAGGTCTAATCCGTCTTGGAGATATAACACCGGAACAGGTGAGAAATATATTTCCTTAGTAGAAGAAAATAATGGTAAAGGAGGCATTCCACCAGTTGGAGTTGTATTTGGTGTGGGCATAGGTTTTGCGTTTGAAGAGCTTTTCCCAGACGATACCGAACTTCGCCGCAGAGAACGCGAAAGCAATAAGGCAAAGCAAAACCAGTTCCGCAGACAACATTCCTCGACATTTAGGAATTAAAGCTATCTAATTTTATTTAACTCGGATTGTGCTTGCAAGGCTCTTGGGCTTTTCGGATAAAATTCCTGAACCTTGCGCAGAGCTACCTTTGCAAGGTCTTTGCTTCCCATTTTAAGCAAACACATACCTATTTGAAATTGCGCATCTGGTTGTTTAATGGATTCTGCATAAAAGAAAACCTTTTCAAAAGCGGAAATTGCCTGCGCATAGTTGCCAAGTGCCATTTGCGATTCGCCAGCCCAGTACCAAGCGGCATCTGCCCAGTCGCCTCTAGGGTAAAGAACGGTGACCTTTTCAAAACCTTTTGCGGCATCGCTGTATTTTTTTTGAGAAAACAGGTACTGGGCTTGCTCATATTCTGGAGGCAAGGGGCTTGGAGCCGAGGGAGCTTGCTCGCGGCTAGGATTTATCAATGGAACTTTATTTTGGTTTTCCAAAAATTTACGTAAAAATATAACCTCTTCTCTTAAAAGAGCTAATTGCAATTGGTTTTCGGTTGTCATAGCCAAAGGTGCCGTTAAAGATAAACTATCTAACAGGTCTATTCGTCTAGACAAATGTTCCAAATAACGTGAAATGGAGACTATGTTTGAGGAATCTAACTTTGCAAGCTTGAGAGCTTCGTTTGCCGTTGCCTCTACCTTGTATATATCAACACCGGTGGGAATGGATTTCTCTGATGGAGCGCAGGCGACAAAAAAGCCAGTGGCAACTAAAAAAGGCAAAAATTTGATGGATTTCATACAATAATTTAATTTAGAAAAAATGCCGTTCACATTTTCTACATTTTGAGCTATCAAGTCAAATAAATACGCCAACTACAGCTACGACGGTAAGGACTACTTGTTTAGCGTTCACAACTGTGGGTCTAACATAAATTCATTTAGGTCTTCTTTTACTTTATTCCAAATATTCTCTATTCTTTTCACTAAATCTTCCATTGCCAGCCATTCTAACTGAAATCCGTAAGCGTGTCTAATAAAATGCCTGAACTTCAAATATTCTTCCAGAGGTTCACTTAATTCATCATTGAATATTTGCTTTCTGCTTGCAACTGAAACAAATGCTTTGCTCAACAATTCTGAGTGCCATTTTTCACCAGTAACTTCTTCTTTACTATTTTTGAATATTAAAATCAAAATATTTTCTATCCCATTATAAAAAGAATGCAATAACAACGCTGCTGCGGATATTTCAATATAGTTCGGGATTTTTTCTTCACATAATTTCAATAAAGGTTTGCCGTCATTAATCAATTTATCTATTTGAGAAATTTCAAAAGATAATTTTATCTTTAACTTTTTATCCAATTTTTACTACCTCACCTAGTGAATCTAGAAGGTTGTAAAAATCTTTCTGAGTATCAAAATCAACTAGGTCTATTTTATTTGATGCCGCTTTATCTAATTTTGCATATATTCTAAAAAATTTTTTCGGAGGTAGTCCTGATATTCCAATATCTATATCGGAATTTTTATTTATTTCCCCTGTTACCATAGAACCGAATAGAAAAACGCTACAGCCCTCATTCTTGAGCAAATTAGTTGTTTTTTCAATATCTTCTCGATATTTTATAGGGATTTTTCCCATAAATTCACTTGTCATATAATAAAAATAGAAAATTCCCAACTAGAGCCTCTACGTAAGGAACTCCAGAAATTTTCTATATTCAGAATATGCAAACATCTTTTTTAAGAAAGATAGAGAATCTTGCTATGATAGGTAGAGTGTTTTTTGCTCGGTTAAAATTATTTTTCCTATTCTTTGTGCTTGCGCAAGGTTCTGTTTTTGCTCTTAGCGATGGTAGCGATTTTTTGGTTGTGCCTTCTGCGGAAGTTTTGGGCGATAAGGCTTTTCAGGTTCGCGGAACCATTGGCTATCACCAGTCAAGCTGCGTTAGCAATTATATGTGCGATAGGCATCCCTTTGTGAGTTCGCTTCGTTTTGGTTTTTTGAACTCTTTGGAGCTGGGTCTTCAGTTTGGTAGCACCATTTCTTTAGATGTAAAAGACCGGGTTAACAAAGCCTTTTTGGTTGTGCCTGCCATTGCGATTGGGGCAAGAGCATTTGTGCAAAGCCCTGAAGCATATTTCTATTCCGTTCCCAAAACCGAGCGCAAAGAACAAACCGGAGAATTTTACGCAGTTGCGGAGTGGGGCAATGACTGGTGGAAGCTCTTAGGTGGAGTATCGATCTTTCCTTTTATGAAATCAGATGATATAGCGCCTTTTTGGGGCTTTGAGCAGGGTTTGGGTACGCAGAAATTGAGCATCACTTATGAGGGATTTTTTAGATACGGATTTTCGCATCACAATGCGGGATTATCTTTGAAGCCTATTAAATATTTGCAAATAAGTGCAGGTGCAAGCGATTTTTACAGATATTTCTTTAATAAAGACGAACATTTTGGCTTTAGAATCAAAAATCCTGGCGCATACAACGGATATCGCGCTCCTGGAGTTTATATGTCCATTGCCATTAATGGCGGATTTAGCGAAAACATTCAAAGCAGAAAACATGAGATTGACAGTTTAAAAAACCAACTTGCAGTTCAAAATATGGATTTAATCAATTTACGTGCGAAATTAGATAACCTTGAAATGCTCTATTACTTTGAAATAGATCCAAATACAAGTGGCGATTATATGGTGGATATGCAAAAAAATTTCAAGGAAATTGTTGCAGGTTATAGAGCAGACGAATTCAACCCAGATTCATTGCAGGCAAAAGAGCAGATTTTTATAGAAAGGGGAGAGGTAGCAAAAAGATTTCTTATTAGAGAAGCAAAAAATAGAATCCTCGCAGCAGACAACAGAATTGCTGCCATTCGCATTATGAGCCATTTCCCCGACCCGATTTTTTTAGAGCCTTTGGGCAGCATAGTTGCAGACAATTCAAATGAATCCATTTCAAGAGAAGCTGTTCTTGCCCTTGGCACCATAAACACGCCCGAAGCGCGTAAAGTTCTTTCCACGGTAGCCAGCCAAACTACTGGAATTGTTAGAGAAACAATAATTGAAATATTGGGTACTTTGTGAATGAGAGTAGAACAGCAATTTTAGATATAAGAAACGTTAAGCGTGATTTTTATATGGGCGCAGAAACAATACACGCCTTGCGCAGTGTTAGTTTTTCAATATTTGCAGGAGAATTTGTAACAATAATGGGTGCAAGCGGCAGCGGAAAAACAACGCTCCTAAATACACTTGGCTTGCTAGATAAACCAACAAGCGGCGAATATATTTTGGACGGCAAGCCAACATACAAGTTAAAAAAAGATGCTCTTGCAACACTCAGAAACAGAAAAATAGGTTTTGTGTTTCAGAGCTTTAATCTTTTGCCACGTACCAGCGCACTTGAACAGGTTGAATTACCCCTGCTTTACAATTCAGAAGTATCTTCCAAAAAACGCAGAAAAATGGCAATGTCCTGTTTGGAAAGAGTTGGGCTTGTGAATCGTAGCGACCATTTGCCAAGCCAGCTTTCTGGTGGGCAGCAGCAGAGGGTTGCCATAGCGCGCGCGCTTGTGAATAACCCCGTTATGATTTTGGCAGACGAAGCAACTGGAGCATTGGATGAACGCACTGGTTATGAAATTATGGTTTTGTTTCAGGAATTGAACAAGCAAGGGAAAACCATAGTTTTTGTGACCCACAATCCAGAAATCACGGAATTCAGCAATCGCACAATAAAATTAAAAGACGGGAGGCTTTTTAGCGATACCCCAACGGAAAACATAAAATCTGCCGCCGAGGCTTTGGCAAAGTTGCCTGCGCAACAGGATTAGGTAAATAAATGTCAAGTTACATTAGCCGCCATCCAATGCTTTACCCTGTGGCAGGATTTCTAGCTTTGATTTCGCTTGGCACAATTTTGCTCTTAATGCCTTTTAGTTCAAACTCTGGCTTGACATTTTCAGATGCGCTTTTTATGGCAACATCCGCTTCTTGTGTAAATGGGCTTGCTGTTGTGTCTATTGGGCACGAACTCAGTTTTGCAGGGCAGTTCATATTACTCAGTTTAATAGAGGTGGGCGGCATAGGGATAATGGCTATTTCAACCATAATAATGCTTATTCTGCATTCCAAAATGAGTTTTGGTCAATTATCGGCTTTGAGCAGCAGTTATTCCGCAGACGATAACTCAAGTACCGCTTATGTTGTAATGAAAGTGGTGATAATTACATTGGCAATTGAACTATGCGGTGCCATAATGCTTTTCACGCAATTTTCGGATATGCCAATCTGGGAGCGTTTGTTTTTCTCGGCTTTTCACGCCATAAGCGCATTCTGCAATGCGGGTTTTTCCTTGCTAGATAATTCTATGCAAGGTTTTTCCACAAATGTGGTGGTGAATATAACATTGATATTTTTAATAATCTGTGGAGGTTTTGGTTTTTTGGCTTTGTCTGAATTTGTGTCGTCAAAAAAAAATAAAATACCGGGCAAATATTTGACTTTGCACACAAAACTCGTTTTGCTTATGACAGTTACGCTGATAATTTTTGGAATGCTTTTGATGCTGAATATGGAATGGGATGGCGTTTTGAAAGGCTACTCTTTTTTCGATAAAGCTTTGATAAGCGTTTTTCAATCCGTGACCGCGCGTTCCGGTGGTTATAGCACGGTGAATTTTGCGCTCCTTGGCGCTCCTCTGCTTTTCACTATGATTTTGCTCATGTTCATAGGGGCAAGCCCTGGAAGCTGCGGCGGCGGCATAAAAACAACAACTGCTGCGATAATAGTGTTGCTTGGCATAAATAGATTTTTAGGTCGCAAAAAAACGCAGGCTTTCAACCGCACAATACCTGAAGAAACTGTATCTCGCGCTGTGCGAATTTTTGTTCTATCTGTTATATTTATAGCCATTACTTGTATTTTGCTTTTGAATTTTGAAACTGCAAATTTGTCTGTACAAGCGGGGCAGGATCGTTTTTTGGAATTATTGTTTGAAACCGTGAGTGCGTTTTCAACTTGTGGCTTGAGCATGGGAATAACGGAATATTTAACAACATCTGGAAAAATTTTGCTATCTGTGGTTATGTTTGTAGGCAGGCTTGGTCCTTTGGTTTTGGTTCAAGCTGTGGTTCTGCAACCGCATTCGGATGCTTATTATTCAGAGGAAAACGTGATGGTGGGTTGATATGTCTAAACAATTCATAGTGATAGGGCTTGGAAATACAGGCATTCTTTTAGTGAAGCGTTTGTCGGAGCTTGGGCATTCGGTGCTTGCCGTAGATAAGGAAGCAGAAATTGTCCAAGACATAACGCCTTTTGCTTCGCAGGCGGCAGTTGCAGATTCTTTAAGAAAAAATATGCTGCAAAGATTTCCGCTTGCCAAAGCAGATTTTGTGATAGTGTGCATAGGCTCTCTTGAAAGTTCGCTTATCACAATTTTAAATTTAAAGGAAATGGGTGTGATGAACATAATGGCAAAAGCAAACGATACCGCTCATTGCGCAATACTTGAAAAAATGGGTTTGCTTCCAGAATACATATTCCAACCAGAACGTGATATGGCTGTTGAACTCGCAAACAAACTGGATAAAATAGGTCGCCCCAACATTTTGGATTTTATGCCGCTTATGGACGGTTATTCTGTTATGGAATGGAAATGCCCCAAAAACTTGGTGGGCAAAACATTGATGGATGCTAATTTGATAAACAAATATGGAGTTCAGGTTATTGCCATTAAAGATGCAAAAACAGGAAAGCTAAACGCTGTTCCAAAAGCACAATATGAATTTAGTGATGGAGATGCATTATTTTTATTTGGACCAAACGAAGCCTTGGATAGGATGTAATATGAATGAAGAAAAATACAAATACAAAGATATTCCAGCTTTAACAATGGAAGAGGAATATCATTTATTGGAAAATAAAAAAGACCGTGCTGCGCGAAAAAAATTAATAGACGCAAATATGAATTATGTTTTGAAAATTGCAATGAGATATAAAGACAGAGCGCCTATGCAGCATCTTGTGAAAGCAGGAACAAAGGGTTTAATTAAAGCCATAGAAACATTTCCTTGTGATGGAACTAGATTTATTGCTCACGCCCAAGAATCTATAAAGAATTTTATAAACTCATTGCATAATCTTGCCGAGCCTAAGCCTATTTCCACCAAATACCGTTGGGTTGATTGGCTTGAATTGCCAGAAAACTTAAAAACCGCTGAACTCTACATTGAAGCGATTAAGCACGAAGGCTGGATACTTAGATATGTGCCAGAAAATTTGAAAACCGCTGAACTCTGCCTTGAAGCAGTTAAACAAGATAGCGATGCCCTTAAATATGTGCCAGAAAATCTAAAAACCGCTGAACTTTGCCTTGAAGCGGTTAAGCGCGATGGGATGATGCTTGAATATGTGCCAGAAAATCTCAAGACCGCAGAACTTTGCTTTGAAGCAGTTATGAATGGAGTTGATGTGCTTAAACACGTGCCAGAAAACTTAAAGACTGCGGAAATGTATTTTGAAACAGTTAAAAAGAACGGCTGCTGGCTTGAATATGTGCCAGAAAATTTAAAAACAGAGGAACTCTGCCTTGAGGCGGTTAAAAGTAATTGCTCTGCATTTAAATACGTGCCAGAATCCCTAAAAACTCCCAAAATCTGTTTTAAAGCAATGCAAGGCAATGAGGGCAAAATGCTTGAATATGTGCCAGAAAATCTCAAAACTGCCAAAATCTATCTTGAAGCGATTAAGCAAAATAGCTATGCATTTAACTATGTGCCAGAAACTATAAAAACGGCTAAATTCTGCAATGAAGCGGTAAAGCTGCGGTGTGGCTGGGCATTTCAATATGTGCCAGAAAACTTAAAGACTGCGGAAATGTGCCTTGAAGCGGTTAAGCAAGATGGTTATATGCTCAAATATGTTCCTAAAGCCTTCAAAACTGCTAAACTTTGCATTGAAGCGGTTAAACAAAATGGCTATGTGCTTAAATATGTGCCAGCATATATTAAAAGAGAGGTGAAAAATGCCATAAAAAGCTAAAAAATAGAAAAATAAAATTTTTTTGCCAAAAATACCTCATTTTTGGATATTGTATGTTATATGTAAATATGAGTGAAACTTTAGATTTAAACGAGCTTTTGGGCAAATTAAGGGAATGTTTAGACCCTTATTGCGATGAATATAATAGAACCACAATGGAGCAGAAAATAGACATTCTGCAAAATATAAGTTGGAAAATAAATATGAGAAAGGCTTTGCTGGATTATAAAGAGCATTATGAACACAGAAATGAGCCAGCAAACCCTCTTTACGTTTTACCCAATGGCTTGGCAGACATAATTGATTATTTACTTAAAGAAAACTCTAAATTGCGCATAGAACGAAAAGACTTGATAAGTCGCAAAGAAGGCTTGGAGCGTATAATTAAAAGGAATGTAAAAAATGTAAAATACTCCGGTCTAAATGATTTTTATTGCACTCCAGAAAATTTGAAAACGTCGGAATTGTGCCTAACCGCTGTGAAAAAAGACTGGCGTAATCTTGAAGCTGTTCCAGAAAATTTGAGAACAACAGAAATGTGCCTTGCCGCCGTTCTGCAAAGTGACGATGCTCTTGGGAGTATTATGAGCTTGAACTTAGTTCCAAAAGACTTGATAACTCCAGAATTTTGCAAAGCATTCGTAACAAGCTGCGGCGATGCTCTTAGTAGGGTTCCAGAAAATCTGAAAACAGTGGAATTGTGCTTTGAGGCGTGCAAAGCATATCCTTATAATAGAAATTGGGTTCCAGAGAGTATGAGGTTAGAAGTGGAGAAATTGTTGGTGAAGGGGAAATGATTATGGTGAAAAATAACTCCGATACGTTTAAATTCGTTCCCACAAAATTCAAAACTTATGAATTATGCCTTGCCGTTGTAAAGCAATGGGGCTATGAACTGGCTTACGTACCATCTAAACACAAAACCCCAGAACTTTGCCTTGCTGCGGTGAAGAGAAACGGCTGTGCGCTTCAATATGTGCCTGTAGAACTAAAAATCTCGGAGATTTGCCTTGCTGCGGTAAAGCAAACTGGCGATGCGATTGAATTTGTGCCCAAGGAACTCATAACTCCAAAAATCAAGATTGTAATGAAAAAATATATGGCAGATAATGATGATGAAGGAGTTTCTATATTATAACCAAACAATTAACCGGGCAAAGCCCAAGTGAGGAAAAATGAAAACGGATACTCCAAATCCATGGGAAAAAATGAAAAATTCGTCTGATGCTAATGGCGAATATATTTTAGACATTGATAGAGCACATATAGATAAATTACGAAATAAGTTAAACTTAGAATTGTTTCCTGAACCATTTATAGGAAATCCTGAAGCTCAAGTTTATTTATTAAATTTAAATCCAGGGTTTAACGAGGCAGATAAAGAGGATATGGAAGATCTTAAAAATTATATTTTCAAAAATTATAGACATAAATGCCCATTTTATTATTTGAATGATAATTTAAAAGAAACAAATGGCGGCAAATGGTGGAGACAGAGATTAAAAGAACTTATAGAAGAATGTGGCATTAAAAAAGTTGCCAATAATGTATTTTGCGTAGAATATTTTCCTTATCATTCCAATAAATGGACTAGCGGAAAAGTATGTATTCCATCTCAGGAATACAATCAAGCTCTAATTGAAAAAGCCATAACCGAGCGAAAATTATTTATTGTAATGAGAAAGCAGTTGTTTTCCCAGATTGAAGAATTAAAAACATACAAAAACATACTTTTTCTGAACAATTGGCGGAATGTTTCTATATCAAAAAAAAATATTGAGAATTGCTTAGACAATCCAAAAAACGGATGGAAAAAAATTATTGAAAAAATCTCTTCATCGTAGCAATTTCAAATCTAAGGAGGGGAACTATATACATAATTTGCACTATGCTAAAATCATAGCGAAAGATACAAATTATTGTTAAATACGAAAAACCAAATAATTCTTCTGTCAGATACTATGCAAACCTTTGGGATTTTGTATTGCCGCGGTCATCATAAACGATTATCTCATGAGCTCGCTTAATAGTAACCGTTGATGATGTGTAACCCATAAGTTCGGTGTTCCCACCAGTGGGAGCAAACTTTTGAAAAAGCATTCGGTTGTTTTCGTCATAAGCTGTTATCTGACCGTTTTTTTGTATTACTGATGCTATTGCCATAATATAATCTCCTATTTTTGGCATTTAACTACAATTAAATTTCATGACACTCGTCACCAGAAACTTTGTAGTTTGATTTCTCTATATAACATGCGATATGCAAAAAGCTAAGTTATTTTTGCAATTTTTTTATTATTTGTGATGAATATCACTATTTATGCAGATATTGCGAAAATCGTTTTTTTCCAGCTCACTCTTATACGAGCGATTCAAAATTCTATTTTACCCCTAATGCCTCAAAAATACTTCAACATAGCAGGTCCTTGTAATACAAACGAACATTATATGCTCGACCCTTTGCGTGGCATTTGCAAAGAATTAATGGATTTGATAGATTCAAAACAATATTTCGTTATCCATGCCTCAAGACAGAGCGGAAAGACAACTCTCTTGCTGGAGCTTGCGGATAAAATAAACGCAGAAGGCAAATACCATGCTTTGTATTGTTCTTTAGAAGGAGTGCAATCATTTACCGAACCAGAAAGGGGAATACCCGAAATTGTTAGAAATATAGAGGATTGCATAAAAATCCAAGGTCTGCCACCAGATTTTGCAAAGGAGGCGGATTGTAGCAGAGTGTCAAATGTGCTAAACATTGCGCTTGTGGACTATTGCCGCTCTTTGGATAAGCCTTTGATTATACTTTTTGACGAAGCGGATTGCCTCAGCAACGGAACCTTAATCACTTTTTTAAGACAATTGCGGAATGGTTTTGTTTCCCGTGCAAGAACTCCATTTGTTCACAGCATTGCTCTTGTTGGAATGAGGAATATAAGAGACTATAAAGCCCACATCAGGAGTGACAGCGAAACGCTAGGCAGTTCAAGCCCGTTTAATATTGTGACCGAAAGTTTGAATTTGAGAAATTTCACGAAAGAAAATGTGACCGAGCTTTACAACCAACACACACAAGAAACGAAGCAAGTTTTTGAGGCACAGGCAACGGATTACATTTATGAACAAACCCAAGGGCATCCCTGGTTGGTAAACGCAGTAGCTCGTGAATGTGTGGAAAAAATCTGTAAAAAAGATTACGCGATTCCCATAACGATAGAAATGGCAAAAACCGCAATCAACAACATAATTTTAGCTAGGGGCACGCATTTTGACAGTTTAATGGAGAGGCTAAAGGAAAATAGGGTTCGTAATATAATAGAACCACTTATACTAGGCGAGATGTTTATAGATAAAAGTTCTGATGATTATCTATACACAAGGGATTTGGGTTTGATAAGAGATTCCGAGAATGGCGTTGTTGAGCCTGCGAATCCGATTTACGCTGAAGTGATAGTAAGAGCCTTGAATTATTCGTTGCAAGATAGCATTAAACTTGAAAGACCTGATGATAACCTGCCCAAATATGTGAAAGATGATAAAATAGATATAGATACTCTGTTACGCGAGTTTCAGTTTTTTTGGCGTGAGAATAGCGAAATATGGATAAAGCGTTACAAAGAGAATTTTTACCAGTACGATGAAGCCGCTCCGCATTTGGTTATACAAGCTTTTTTGCAGCGGGTTCTAAACGGCGGCGGCAGCATATCCAGAGAGATGGCTTTGGGTAAAAAACGTGCTGATATTTGCATAGAATGGGAAGGCAAAAAATATCCTATTGAGCTTAAGATATTAAAGAATGAGCAAACCATTCCAGAAGGCTTGGTTCAGCTTTCTGCTTATATGGAGAGATGCGGAACGAAAAGAGGCTGGCTTGTTGTTTTTGACAGGGATGTGAGCAAGAGCTGGGAAGAGAAATTGTATGTTAGAGAATATGATAAAATAACAGTTTTTGGGTGTTGAGTTAGCTGGAAAACACCTGGCGATCCAAACATTCTATATATTCTTCTATGGCTGCACGTCGTTCTTCCCTAGTTGCATGTTTCCAAAATCTTTTGCCGTATAAATCTGGTTTTTCTGGTTTTTCAAAGCCTTCTATGGGACCTAAGTTTTTATAGCAAAAGTCCCAGACTGGACTGAGCAATGAAGTTGTAAATTCCGTAGGGATGCCTTTAGGCTTCATTCCTTTTTCATATACAAAAGATTTGAATATGCGAGTACCGTATCTTCTATTGATAACAAGGCTACCGATTTTAATATTGCCTTCCTTGGAAAATATCGCATATCCGTCTTCTTCCTTCTTGGCAAAATAAGTACCAGCCCTGAGCTGCTTTGCAAGCATTTGAGCAATTTCTTTTTTCTCTTTTGCTTTGTGGTCTTTTGCGGACATAATTTTTATAAAATAGAAAAAAATAACCCCATTTTTGGATATTGTATGTTATATACTAATAAATGGCTATTATGGCCTAATAGGAGAAAAATATGGGTGATACAATAAAACAAGAAGCAAAAGCCATAGCAAGCAGAATCTATGACCTGCGCTCAGACCAGAAAATTTTGAACGCCATTGAAAAAGAAGCAGTAGCGATGCTTCGCTCAATAACAGTCAAAATTGACGGTGTTTGCAAATTTGACAGCGTAGCAAGCAGCGAAACCGATTGGAAAACGGTTGCCGAAACTTTATTCTTGCAATACAATGTAGATGCTGCAGAAGCAAAAGCACTCATTGCAGCTAACACAAAACAGGCAAGCTACGAGACTTTAGTTTTTGAAAACGGTTATTTCGCACAAAAACCAATTCATATTCTTAAATTCCTAACCAAAGCCGATGAATATTTTGTCAATGAAGACTATGACGAAGCAATAACAAGCTACACCGCTGCGCTTGAAAAAGATCCAGACTGCCTTGAAGCTCGAATATGGCGGGCGCGAGCGTATCTTTGCAAAAGTATTAATTATGACGATGAATATTTTAGCAAGGCTATTGCAGAGCTTAAAGTGGCTGTTCCAGAAATTGTTCAGTGGTGCATTGAGCCTATAGAGATAGCAAAACGAGCCTTAGAAAACGAGGGAAAATGCTTCAATGGCGAACTGCCCTTCTAAAAATAAGCAGAAAGGAGGTGAAAAAATGACTATCAAATATGAATCAGCCGTAGAAAAAGCTACTGTGGAGGCTTTCAAAAAAGAATACGAGAGGATACACTTTCGTATATGCTTTGCCGCTATGATGTGTAGAAGAGAAGGGCTTTTGTCCATTGAAAAGTTTATAGACAAAGAAAAAGACCCAAACGGAGACCCTTTGGAATTTGCTTTGCAGATGGTGGTTGATGGAATGGAGAACGCAAAAATAGAAGAATATTTAGATTTCTGGATAGGAGCAAATAGTTCCGGTCATTGCGAGTACTACAATAAAATATTGTTCTCGGTTATCAAAACTGGAATTTTAAGCCTTCAGTCAGGTGAAAACCCTCGCATGACTGATATTTTTATAAAATCCATTATTCCTATGGAACTGCTACCAACTTGGACAGAATTCTACCCCGAAGGAATTAAACAATATGGTTGGCTGATTCAATTTATACCAGAAGCATTTAGAACAGAAGAAATATGTTGCAATGCAATAAAAAATTGCGGTATTATGCTTGAATATGTACCAGAAAAATTCAAAACCAAAGAACTTTGCACAGAAGCAACCGAGCAATACGGCTGTGCGCTTGAATTTGTGCCAAAAGAATTCAAAACAGAAGAATTTTGCCGCAAAGCAGTTGAACAAGACGGCTGCGCGCTTGAATTTGTACCAGAAGAATTCAAAACAGAAGAGCTCTGTGTTAAAGCAGTTAAGCAGAATGGTTGGGCACTTAAATATGTGCCAGAAAAATTTAAGACACAAGAACTCTGTGCCGAGGCAACCGAGCACTACGGTTGTGCACTTGAATTTGTGCCAAAAGAATTTAAGACAAAAGAACTTTGCCTTGAAGCGGTTAAGAATAGCCCATTCGCAATTAAAGATGTGCCAAAACGCCTAAAAACAGTTGAGCTTTACATTGAGGTAGTCAAATCTAAGCGCAAATGGTGGGGAGAAGATTTTGTAACAATTCGTCTAAAAGATTTGCTTGACGATGATATACCGGAATCTTTGAAAAATGAAGTTTTTGAGGCGGTGTATCAAGAAGAGTTGGAGGTGAAAAATGGGTGATATATTAAGCAAAGAAGAAATAGATTTGCTCACAGAGAATTTATTAGACTACCAAAGAGTCAAACCGAAGAAAAAAATTAAAACAGTTGCGCAGGCTCTTAAAGTAGTAAAGGAAAACCGTTATGCACTTCGTTATGTACCAGAAGAACTTAGAACTACGGAAGTATGTCTTGAAGCGATTAAAGTCCGGTGCGTTTTTCTTGAACTTGAATACATACCAGAAAATGCTAAGACTGTGGAACTATATATTGAAATAGTTAAAAGGCATTCGTGGGAATTGGTACAAGAATATATACCAGAAAAATTTAGAACAACCGAACTCTGGCTTGAAGTGGTTAAAAAAGATGAGTGGTTGCTCGCTGAGGTGCCAGAAAAAATCAGAACGGCAGAATTCTGGTTTGAAGCGGTTAAAAAGACAGCGTGGTTGCTTACTAAAGTACCAGAAAAATTTAAGACCATAGATATGTACATTGAAGCGGTTAAACAGGAAGACTGGCTGTTTATGCTGGTGCCAGAATCTCTTAAAGAACAAGTTATAGAAGCAACAGAAGTACAGGGTGGAGCAACAAGAACACGTTACAAGTATGAATCTGTTTTGGAAATAGGAATGAAGAAAATTTTTGAAATGGAAGCCGAGAGAATATGTATTAAGTTAATTAAACTTTGCGAAATAGCCCGTAGAGAGGGCATACTTGCTTTGGAAAACTTTATAGATAAAGAAAAACTTTTGAAAAAAGATTTTTTAGAAACTGGCATACAGATGGCGGTTGACGGAATGCAGAGAGAAATAGTAGAAAAATATATAGATTCTTGGATAGAAACAAACTGCAACAATTCTGTTGCTTATTACGAAAAAATATTAGCATCAATAATAAAAGCTGGCGTTTTATGTTTACAGGCGGGAGAACATCCTAAAGTTGCCGAATACAAAATGACAGTTCTAATTCCAAGAGAATTAATCCCCGATTCTCTTTTGCCAGAGAAGGAAGGGTATTTTAGGAAGGTTTAAACGTTTACTATATTCTTACAATGCAAACATACCTCCATACAAACATAGAAACGCTTGCTAACAAGTTTTTAGAAGATATTTTATCCAAAAGCAACTTTGGTGCAACTGCCGCCAAAGGCGGATTTTTAACTGGTGGTAGTTTGATAATTTGCGAATCAAAAGGTTTGCAGGAATATTTGAAAAAAACCTGTGCAGACAAATATGGAATATGGACTGCATTGCCTTTCAAACCCTTAGTTGGGCTTTTAATGCAATGTGCCTACAATTTATCTCAAAACAAAAAAGACGAAAAAGAAAATATATACAACCCACACAATTTGGTATGGGCAATTTACGCTTTGCTGGAAGGCGAAAAAAAAACATTCTTATTTGCTAGTGAATTGGCTTCTCTCTTTTTTGCATATCAAATTTACAGACCAGAGTTAATTGAAAAATGGACAGAGAATAAACCAGATGAGAGCATTACAAAAAACGAAGAATGGCAAAAAAAACTTTGGCTTGAACTCAAAGAAAAATATAAAGACGAACAAAATATATATGAGCTTTATAAATCTATTGAAAGTGAATTAAAAAACGAAAAAAAGTTTTTGCCCAAACAAATTTTCATTTTTGCCCCTTTGTCAATTGCTCCAATTCACCTATCAACATTAATCCATTTATCGAAGGCTGGCAGCAAAGTGAATTTATATTTGCTTCAGGTTAGCGAGGAATATATCGGGGCTTCTGTTAGCGATAAGAAAATTGCAAGAATGCGAAAAGAGGCTTGGGCAAATAATAAAATTGCAAATGAAAATGAACTATATTGGGATTTAGGCAACAGACTGATAGCAAATTTAGGTAGAAGCGCGCAGGTAATTTATGAGCAAATATCGCAGTACGAAGAACAAGGAAAAATATCCTGTGAATTTTTGAACTCAGAAAAAAAGAATTCAAGTGAAACCTTGCTTTCAAAAATTCAAAATGACATAATTCAAGACAACAACAAATCTTATACCTTATCCCTTGTCCCTTGTACCTTAAACACAGGACTAACATTCAACAGTTGCTTTTCCCCTTTAAGAGAAATCGAAGTTTTATGCGATTATTTGCTTGATTTATTTGCAGAGGAAAAAACATTGAAGCCAAGCGATATAGCCGTTGTTTCTCCAAACATTGAAACTTATGCAAGTTCAATAGAAAGCGTTTTTCGCAGGTACGATATTCCATTTCAAATAGCAGACAGAGATATAAAAAAATACGATAAAACCGCACAACTTTTGAATTTGCTCTTTTCTCAAATTGACGGTAGGTACGAAGCTCCAGAAATTCTCGCTTTGTTTGAATACTCAATGTTCGTGCAAGGCAGGGAGTTGGATTCAAACGATAGGGATCGTTTGGAAAAATGGGTTAAAGAAAATGCTATTCGGCATAGCCTTAACAGCTCGGATCCAGCACCTAATTATTCTTTTGCAGGTGGATTTGAACAGTTGAAAGCGGGTTTTTTTATGATTTCGGAAAATGGATTTTCTGAACTTGGCGATTATTGCTATCCAGATATAGAGGGAAATTCTGCTTATATTTTAGGCGAGTTTGCGCATTTTGTAAAAACCTTGGAAAAATTTGATGTTGAGAGCAAAAAGGAAAAATCAATAGAAGGCTGGGATGTTTTTTTAAAGGAAAATTTGCCAGCATTTTTTGGCGATGATGCAACTGATTTTAACGAGGACCAAGATGACCCTTACCAAAAAGTCATAGATGTTTGGAATTCTTTAAAAGAGGAAATATGCATAGGCTTTGGCAATAATTCAAAAGTACAAATTAGCTTTTCAACGATGAAAAATGCTTTGCAGAGAAAAATGGAATCAAGCACAAAATCATCATATTCTATGACAGGCAAAGTATCTTTTTCAAATTTTGAAACAATACGAGCTGTTCCGCACAAGGTTATTTGCTGCATTGGAATGAACAGCAAAGAATTTCCGCGTCAAAGACAAATCAAAGATATTAGCCTTATGACAGAATACAAACAGGGCGACAAAGATGTGGCAAATGAGGAACGCTTGATGTTTTTGGAGCTAATTTGCAGTGCAAGGGAAAAACTTTACATAAGTTGGATTGGTCAAAGCGAAAAAACTGCAGAAGACCTTGAACCTTCCAGCGTAGTGATTATGTTTTTGAAAAATTTGAAAGAACAATATGGAATAGAACAAAAAGATTTAATAGTAAAACATCCATTGCAACCTTTTTCAAGAAAATATTTCAACGGAACATTGAGCACTTATGATGATAGGTGGCATAGTTCTGAAAATTTTGATTGCAATATTTGGGAATGGAAACCCTCATTCAAAGAAGCAGAAGAAAAAAGAGATATTGATATTTTATTTAGAATTTTATCTGATGCTCCAAAGTATTTTTTAAAATATGTATGCAAAATAGAATTGCCAGAACCTATTGAGCTATTGGAAAATAAGGAACCTTTCATTGTAGAGAGTGCGCTGGATAAGTGGAAATTATCGGATTTGATTTTAAAAAATGAAAATCGCGACAAATATATGGAAGAAGTTAAAATTTCCCAATTAAAAGGCAGTTTGCCAAGCGGCAAATTTGCAAGCAAAATTATAGACAGCACGGCAATTGAAATGGAAGAGTTAAAGGAAAAGGCAAAAAATGAAAAGGAAGGAACATATTGGATTTATCCGAACAAAGATAAAGGCAAATATCGTTTAAAACATTGGTTATATCATTTGAATTTAAATGCCAAGAATGAAAATCAAAATACGAAAATATTTTTAAAAGATGCAGTAATAGAATTGCGAGGTATGTCAAAAGAAGAAGCAAATGAAATTTTAAATAAATTATGGGAGCTAAAACAGGAATTGGAAAAAAGAATGTTGCCGATTTTCCCAGATGCTGCTTGGGAATATTTAAAATCTGATAAAAGCGAAGAAGAAAAAATAAAAGTTGCGGAAGGAAAAATTTTCGGCAATGGTTTTAATGGGGAACTCGCAGAATTTTCTCAATATGCGAAAAAAGTTTTAGGGAGTGCAAAGTCTTTGAAGGATTTGGGGGTGGAACGGGAATTTGTGAGTTGCTCTGAGAGGTTGTTTGGGGGGTATTTTAATTCTTAACACACCGCACACTGAACAAGCCTATTTTATCGAATTTGTCCCATTTAATGCGTTCTTCATCTATGTATATATTACGGGCAATGGCATTTTCCATATCGTAATTTGTGGAAGTCCACCAATAGCCGCTATGGTCAATATTGTAGTATTTGGCACCTATAGTGCTGTCGCCGGTAGGATAGGGAACACCGATGCCACCAAGCAAGGATGCAAAGAACCCATCCCATTCGTTATTTGCTGGCAAATGCCAACCCTCAGGGCATATTTTTTGGGCTGTGTACCAATTATATAATCTGCCATATTTGTAGCAGTTTCTGAATTCGTTATCATAACATTTTGAAAATCGTG
This sequence comes from Candidatus Fibrimonadaceae bacterium, assembly GCA_031281275.1. Taxonomy (GTDB): domain Bacteria; phylum Fibrobacterota; class Fibrobacteria; order Fibrobacterales; family Fibrobacteraceae; genus Fibrimonas. Next base: position 59,849 of record JAITFP010000075.1, on the reverse strand, counting down.
TTTCGTGATTCAAATTCTCTGCCATCCAGGTTTTGTTGCCTATAACAATGGTTTTATATGTTTTGCCATAGATTGTTGCGGAACCATAAGTTTGCCCAAATATTGCATTTATAATTTTCACTGTTATTATTACAGCAAATACCACGCCTATCAATGCGATATTTCGTAAATGTTTTCCCGATTTGATAAATATTTCAATTTTTTCGTCTAATTTTTTTAGATGTTTTTGTATCATAATCTGGTATTTTTCCATATTGGGAATATAGAAAAATGTTGATTTGTTTTCCTATTGTTGAATGAAGTTACTTAGGAATCGTAATGACCCTTGCAGGATATTATTTCCAAATCTCTATTTTCGTTGCCAGTATAAACAAATCTATTATAATCGTCAATTCTGCGGCTCCAAACCCCTTTGTGTTTTAAAGGTTCTGGCTTGCCAATGCCTTCGCTAAAGCCATTTCTTCGAATATCTTTTATAAGTTCATTTATCCGTTTAATAGTTTTTTTATCCTGATTTTGCCATTCAGTATATTCTTGCCAAGCTTTTTCGGAAAAAATAGGTTTCATTTTTCTAAATCCTCCAATTCTTCCATAGTAAGAGTTCTTTTCTTCCCCTCTTGAATTTGCTTATAAGATTCTTCCAATTTTGCTAGATACTCTTTATTTTGTTTAGCTTTTAATAAAAATCGCAAAGAACGTAAAATTATTCGGACAATTCGTAAAATAGTTGCTAAACCTCCATAAATAAATAATATCTCGCAAATAACAATTAAAACCACTGATAAAAAATCAAAAAGATTCCAACTTTTGAAAAGCCCTTTGCCAAATGCAATATATTTTATAACCATTTCTGATATAAAAATGCCCAAAATTGAACATTGGATATAAATAAATGACTGATAAGATTCTGCCGATATAAACTCTATAACGGCAAGAGCAATGCTAAGAATTATAAGGCAGTTTATAAACCATTCAAATGATTCATAATTAACAGAAATAATTCTTTTGGGACGAAAATCTGATCTATGAATTTCCATTTTATCTTTCTCCTTTCTCCATTTTTGTTCACCTTGCCAAACCCTTTGCTATTTGTTCAATAGCAATACAAATAGCCAAACTCTTACCTAGATCTTCTGCAAGAGGGGCGAAATGGGTTTTAGGGTTTGGGGTCATAGCTTAAATATAGAAAATTAAAAAGGGCTATCAGGGCTAACACTACCTACTAGGTATGCTTTCCCGTTCTGCCAAATCCTGTGGAACATAAGTGAAAAAACTGTTTCATTGTCGTTTAGCAATTCACAAGTTATTTGTTTCATATTAACCTCCCTATTTCTCATCTTCATTCAAATAATCAAATAGTATTCTACCCAAACGTCTAGTATTTGGGCTATCACTTTTATCTAGACCTTTTTGATAATCATAAACATATTTTTTTACTTCGTCCGTAAAATTAAATCTGTACGTAATCGCATTGTTTGTCATTAAAATTTAATCCTTCGAGAATAACAGTCCATAGAATACGCCGGCTCACCTTCCACACAAGGCTGTATTGAATAATTCCCATAACCAAACATTTCTTTGCCTTTGTCAGATGCTTCTCTTAAACTATTAAAAGCATTTACAACTGCAGCATTCTGCAAAAGCAAAACAAGCCCTTTGTATTTCTTACAAAGTTCATTTTGATTTTCCTTGAAATATTCAAGGTCTCTCAAATGCTTTTCCCTGTCGTATTCTTGCATAAATAACCTCTATTTGTTAATATAGTAAACTAAAAAGTCTTTAACTGCTGGAGACATATTTGTAAAATAGTAAATTTTTCTACCTTATACACAAATGCAACCTCTTAACATCAACGCCCTGCCGCTAAACGAAAAAGTCCTCATAGAAGCTAGTGCTGGGACAGGCAAAACATATACCATAGGGTTAATAGTTTTTCGTCTTTTGAAAGAGCTTTTGCCTATAGAAAAAATAGTTTTGATCACTTTCACGGAAGCTGCTACCGCAGAACTTAAAAAAAAGACCGCTGAAAGGATTAGAGAGGAATATACCTCAAGTAGCGGCGAAAGTTTAACTCTGGAACAAAAAGCAAATTTGTTAGATGCCATTGCTCGCATAGACGAAATGCCTGTTTTCACCATTCACGGCTTTTGCAGAAGGTTGCTCAGTGAATTTGATTTTGAAATTGGAAATTTTGAAGAAATGGAATTTGTTCAAAATCAAAGAGGTATAGAAGATAGAATAGTAGCAGATTTTTGGCGAAAGGAAATTGAAAAATTAGAAAATGAAGAAATAAAAGATTTGCCTTCAAAATTTTCTCCAGACATTTTAAAAACGGGAATAGAGAACGTCATCAATTTTCCCGCTGCAAAAATAAAATATGAAGATGTGAGTTATATAACAGAAAATTATTTGCGGCTTAAAGCGGCGGTAGAGAAAGAAAATGTGATATTTAATAAGGGCGGTGAAATTGGGAAAAGATATATAGACAAAAATCCTTTATTCCAAGAATATAATAATAACCTTGAAAAATTTAAAGAACTTGGGAAAAATGAAGAAAATTTAGTTGCGAAGTTGCAGTATAAAATGGGGAAGGAGTTTTTGGAAACCTTGCAAGTGGAAAAGAAAAAATTAAGAGTTATGGGTTATAACGATTTAATAATAAATGCATATAAAGCGGTGAAAAAAGATAAAGATAGCGAAAAAAAACTTTTTGAAGCCGTGCAAAAAAAATATAAAGCAATTTTGATAGATGAATTTCAAGACACAGATAAAATGCAATTCGAAATATTCAGTTATCTGTTTAAGGGCAAATCGTTTTTTATGATTGGAGACCCAAAGCAAGCTATTTACAGATTTAGAGGCGGAGATATTGATACCTACTTACACGCAAAAAAAGAAGCAAAATTCCAATATCCATTAGGGGAAAATTTTCGTACGCAAAAAAGATTATTATACGCATTGAATAAAATTTTTGATATAGAAAATCCTTTTGGAAATGAAAAAATAGAGTACAAAATTATTGAATCTGGGAAAAAAAATCTGCCAGAACTTACAATAAACGGCAAAGAGCAAAAACCGCTTGTAGTGCGAAAGGTAGAATATAAGAGCAAAGAAACTCAGGAGTTTAATTCCATTAAACCGGAAATTGTACAAGAAATAGCTCGCTTGCTGTATTCAACCAATACGGAAATATCTGATAAAGATACGAATAAAACTAGAAGGATAAAGGCAAGAGATATAGCAATTTTAACAAGAACAAATGTAGAGGCAAGAGAATATAGAGATGCCCTTAGAAAAAACAAAAAAAACATTCCTGCAATTATTCGCCGCTCAGATAGCGTATTCAAAAGCAATGCCGCAGATTATATTGTACGCCTGTTAAGGGCTTTTGTGCACTGCCAAAAGGAGAGCCAAGTAAAAGCAGCACTGATGGAAACAAGAGACGTATCCACAAAAGAATTATCCATAGAAGACATAAAACCTTTTGCGGAGGCATTTGATACATGGAAGCGTTATGGAATAATGCGGGCTATAAATTCGTTTTTTGATTCTTGCAATCTTTGGGGAAAAATACGAAAGGCAAAAAATGGCGAGAGAAATGCAACAAATTTAAGGCAGCTTATATGGATTTTAAATGAAGAAGAAACGCTATTTGGCAGAGTTCCCGAAAGAATGTTGAGGAGATTTGCAGAATTGATTGAAAGTGCGAGCGGCGAAGAAATTGAGGAAAAATTGGAAACAGACGATGATGCGGTTCAAATTATGACTATTCATACTTCAAAAGGCTTGGAATTCCCAGTAGTTTTTGTTCCAGACATAATGCTTGCTGGTGAAATGCCAGGTAAATCTATTTATGAAAAATCGCCACCAGTTTATCATAACGAAAATGAAAATGATATTATTGTGGAATATGAAATTTCCAATAGAAAAATAATCAAAGGTAGTGATAATGCAAAATCAAAAGAACAAAAGGAAATTCTGCAAGAATCTGCAAGAAATTTTTATGTAGCAGTTACGCGCCCTATTTACAGATTATATATAGTATATGCTTATAAAGAAATCTATTCTACGGGGCAAAAAATTTGCAGCAAAATATCTGAAGATGAAAATATACAGATAGTGAATAGCTTTGCAGATATTGAATATCCAAAAAGTTCCAAATTAAATTCAGAAAACGAGCAAGACCAGCAGTTAAAACCGCCTAAATCGAAAAATTTCCAAATAGTTCCAGCTTGGCAACATACGAGTTTCTCATCAATTTCGCTAAATTTGGAACATAAAGACCATATTCACATTTTGCAAGAGGCAGAGATAAAAATTCCAGCTGGCAAAGTGATGGGAACTCTTTTGCACAGTATTTTTGAGAATGTGGATTTTGATGCAAACGAAAATGAAATTCGCAATTTGGTGGAAAGCAAATTGGGCGGCTTTAAGGAATTTTCCAAAAATACGGCTGAGGGAGAAAAAAGAAAAGCCTGGGTTGAAAAACGGGTTAAACTAATTTTGAATAAAAATTTAGGCGAAGCCGGAAAACTTTGTGAAATAGAAGCTAGCAACAGGGCAGCGGAATTGAATTTTTTTATGAAAGCAGAGAATTTGGATTTGAAAAAAATAAAAGAAATAATGAAAGAAAAAATCTTGAATTTTGAAAATGAGGAATTGCTCGCAAAATACATAAAAGGTGCAATGGATTTGGTATTTTTGGGCAAAGACGGAAAATATTATATTCTAGACTGGAAATCAAACAGCCTCGGCGATTTTTCAAATGCTGGAATGGAAGAAGCTATGCGTAATAGTGCTTATCATTTGCAATATTATATCTACGCAGCCGCACTAAAACGCTGGTTAGAGCAAATATACGAAAACTTCAATTTCAAAGAAAAATTTGGCGGAGTTTATTATATTTTTATACGAGGTGTAAATGAAGAAAATTCCGATGGAATTTATTTTTCGGGCGGAAAGGATATTGCAGATTCAATAGAAAAACTTGACGGGAGTTTTTTGGCTGCTTAAAGACCAGTAAGCCTAAAACGAAGCATTAAATTTGATGCCGCAGTTTGCCTTTCTGCATAGAAAAAGTTTATTGTATGGTTAGAACCATCTTCCCAACCTCTTTTGCTTGCTACGGCATCTATGTTAACTGAATCTGATAAAGCCTGATGAACACCGCCTAAATCCATTACCAACTCTCCATCTATAAACATCCACATATCATCATCGCCTCTAAAGGCAAAGAAGTTATCGTTATTGCCTTCCATATACTTAAATTCCGCCGAGCCAGCAACCGTAAATCCAAAATTATGCCTCACTCCATTGCCATCTGAATTCTGCTTACCGAAAGTCTCGCTATCTGGATATTTATCCAAGGGAAAATATCCGGCAGTATCTATTTCGTAAAGTCCATTTTTGAGTGTTAAGGTTATTATTTCGTGAAAGGTTTTTGTATGCTCGCCATCGGTGTACCAGTTTTGCAAATCTTTTCCATAGCACATTTTTTCTGGAGGTGGGTCTGCAGGTATGGGTCTTGCGCAATTACGTCTCTCTTCTCCTGCTTTGCACTGACTGTAATCCAATGTATATTTAACCATGCCTTTTGTGGCTCCGTTGGCGTTGCATTCTCTTTGTTGAGTACTTTTGCTGTAGTCAAATTCTTGAAAGCCATAATAGCCGGTATAACCAGCAGCCTGTCTTTCTCCAAGACTGTTAGCTGGAGCTGAGAAATCGCGGATTATCACATCCAATTGAGCTAGCTGCCCACCTCCTTGCGTTGCCTTGCTAGATGAAGAAGAAATTGGAGGAGTTGGAATAACAGAGGAGGAACTTTTTAGTTCATCTTCTGATGGCAAAGGCTTAATTTCAGGAGCACAAGAGAAAAGCAACATACCAATCATTGCTGCTATAGGTGCGGAATAACGAAAGCTAACCATATTAGAAAATGTAGAAATTAAAAAACGAAAGTCAATGCCCCAGCTACGGCAAAAACACCTACACCTACGCCAAAAATAATCTTTGAATCCCCACTTTTTTTCGCCTTATCCGAGTAAGTATTATAGAGATCTTCTGGATAGCCTGGATTTTTAGCTATCTCATCTCGCTGTTCATTTGCTCTGTTTACGTACTTTACTTGATCAAAATACTTTACAACTGCAAACCCTCCTAGCACTGCTGCTGTGGAGAATGTTAAAATTCTTGTCCAGTTGCGCCAGCCTAGGCTTGCTGATTCGGACTGGGGAGGGAGTTCAGTGGTGGCAATGCCGCTCGCATCGCATATTTTTTTGCCAATTACATAATCCAAATCAAGACAGCTATTTGCTTTTAGCGTGCCGTTCAAAAGGGAATCCGCATGAGGGCGCCATTTGCTGTAGCCTTCCATAAGTCCAAATTTGCTCGGCTTAAAATCGCCCTCCACTTGGAGAGGAACTGCCTTGCGTGAGAGAGAAAGTTCCTTCATCGCTAGGTTAAAAGAGGAAGCGTCTGAAACAAAGGGATAGTTAAGATAGTTCACGCCTACCAAAAAGCCGTCTGTGCTGCGATTCATGGCTTTTGCCGTGTCGCGCGGTATGCCAACCCAACCGGTGAAATGGAACGGGCTTTTGGTATTTGCCGTGTCTTGCACTTCTAGTTCAAAAACCTCATTTTCCACATCATAGGTACCTAGCGTTATGCTGGCGTTTGAGGACGTTTCTGCTATGAGTTGGCTTTCTGTGGCTATTATGTTGTTTTCAAGGACGTTTAGCGTACGCACCAGCTGACTAGTGTATGCCTCGTGCTTATGTTTCAATAAATTTTGAGTAGCTTCGTCTTTTTTTTGATGTTCATCTGCAAGGATAATTTTTATCTCTTCGTCAATCTGCTTCATTCTGGCTTTGACTCTATTCATTCTAGCGAGATAGCCTTTCACGGTGGTGTCGCTTGCAATGATTTTTGGAAAGTCTATTTCGCCCTCTTTGCTGAAAATGCTTTTTTCCTGCAATGTTGCGCTCAGTTTTATCTTTTGCATTGGTTGCAATGTTATGGTTGTGTCCCAAGGTTCGTAGTTTTCCTTTTGTACTTTTATCACTGTATTGCCCGGCAACACACGGTCGTATTTAGCTGGGCTTGTGCCAATTTCTTCGTTATTTATGTAAATGGAAGCCACCGGATTGGTGTTTATTTCTACGATGCAATAGAGTGTGGATCTGTTATCTTCTATTTTCTTTTTTGTTTTCTCAAGCTCGAAAAGCCTATCTGCAAAGGGCTTGTAGTCGCGTAACATTCTTTCGCCAAGCTCTCTTTCCCTTTTTTCCTTGCGATATTCGAACTCGGATTGTTTTTCGTATTCATCCTTTGGTTCCAAAGGAGGCATTTGTGCTGCAGTTCTTTTTTTTGAGGTTTCAATTTCTTTTTGCATAGCGGCTATGCTGTCTTGCACAAGCGCAAGCCTGCGGGAATAGGTTTCATAGCTGGCTGTGTCTTTGGCAGAAAGTTCTGCCAAGTTGAGAGGTCTGTTGCCAGAAAGCCCAAGTTTTTGTGGCTGTGTTTCAGACTTTGGCGAGCCTATAAGCATACCTGTGGAATCCAAAGGAATTTTAATTCTTATAGCTCCTTCTTGGGCAAAAACTAAAGACAGCAATAATAAAACTAAAAAAAACAGAACTTTGTTCATAATCAGTATTAATATAGAAATTCCCAAAATTCCTGTTAAATTCTGGTTAAAAATCACATATTTTTAATCTTTTTGTCATTTTTAACCATATTTTAACACCTTTTTGTCATTTTTTTTATATATTTATAGGATAACATATTTTGGGAGGTCCTTATGAATAGATTTCAAAAAGTCGGATTAGCAATGGTTTTTGCTTCCGGCATGGTTTTTGCGGCGGGTTCACCGTGGTGGACTCCAAGCGCGCCACATGGTCAGGTGGCATTTCCTTGGGTAGTGGATTGCAAAGATGACGATTCAGTATTTGACGAACAAAATCCAGATAACGATTGCTTTAAAAAGATGGGCGGCTGGTGGTTTGGTTATATAGCCGGACCAGTCATAGGAGGCAACGCTAATAATTGTAGAGTAGATATGGCAGGCAAAACGCCCGGTCAAAGCACAGCCGATAACTATGTAAAAGCTAAAATAAGTGGGGAAGCAAAATCTTTTGTGGGACCAGATTACCCAGATTGCCAAGGTCCAGATGTCACAAATAGGGCAGATGGCACAAGTTTTTTAAATGGTGTTCTCGACGTTGAACTTTCAGTTGGCGCCGGTATTAACGGACCTGATGTGTGGGAACCTAGCATAGCAGCGCTTGCTACTAATTTTAGCACCCCTGCTGGTGGCGATAAAGGTACTACTCCTCCTGTATTTGTGAAGAGAGATATGACCAAATATGGTGATGGTTTTTGCCTGAAATACGAAAGCAATAATGATCCGGCACAGGATAAGGCAAGCGGTGGTCAGCTTTCCCTTATATTGGGTTGGGACGAGACCGATGCTGAAAATTCACCGGGTAGAAATTTTTACGATCCTTATTATGCTCTTATTCCACCAACATCAGGCGCTCCAGTAGTTAAAGATTTTACATGGAGTACCTCCTGCGCTGGCACAGAACCCAGAGTTTGCGGTGATTTTGAGCAGGAAGGATGGAGCAAAGCCAATGCGCAAGAAATAACAAAAGCTATCAAAGAAATGATGTCGGTTAAAATTAACCTATCATCATACGAACCAAAAACAGTGAACTTTAAGCTCTACGCATTTGGTCCCAAGGGTACATGCGATGGTACAATAACAAATCCAAACCCAATTGTTTCGGGCAAGAATATCCAAAACGTGAACTTTACTCTGAATGGCAGAATGCTCTCGGCTTCTATTTCTAAACCCGCTATGGTTCAAATTTACAGCTTGCAGGGTGCAATTGTAAAGTCCCAAACATTAACACCAGATGGCAAAATGAACCTCAGCAACCTGCCCACTGGCATTTATATGGTTCGCTCTCCTTCGCTTGGCTACACCAGCAGGATAGTATTGAAATAATATAATCCATTGAAACAAAAAGCCCCCGTTTCTTGCAAACGGGGGCTTTTTTATTTCTCTATTTTATTGCTCTACGTATCCCATAAAATCATAAAGTATAAGCGAGTTTTTGTTGTTTTGCGCGTTTCCAGCTTTGTATTTCACAGCCCACAGGAATTTTGCGGCTTTTGAAATATCAAAAGGAGTGTTGTTTGTAGCAAACGAACCCATGCCTTTTAGGTCTTTTATGGGAATTGTTATTGTTCTGTATTCACTTTCTTCGGGACGGGGATCGAATGTTATTTCACCTGCGGTTGCTGGAACGTCATAATACCAAAAATCGGCTTCTGTTTTGGAACCAACGCGGAATTCATGAGCACCGCCCACATATTTGTATTCAAAAGAAACAATTCTATTTAAATTGGTAAGTCCACGTTCCCCTATATTTTGGATATTTGCCTCATCTGTGTAAACATTTAATCCAAATGCAGCCTCGTCTCCATTTCCCGTTAAGTTCCATTCCTTCAATGTAATGCCTCTAGTAAGTGGATTTATGCGAGTAAGCACACGGTCGTAATGAAGAGGGGAATATTGATTTGTGAGCTTATGTTGCAGAACTGCATTTGTCATATCTTTTTGGCAAGCAGTATCTGGCTTATCATCTTGTTTTTCAACTGAGCAACTCCAATATGGCGTTAAATCTTCTGGCTCGTTTGCTTTCAAGGCATAAGTATAGTAAAAAGTTTGAAGCAATATAGAGGGTTGCTCGCCATTTTCAGCTATTTGAATTGGAACAACCACAGCACTGCTGGAGCTAATGGTGCCGCCACCTTTCGAAGAATTGGTGGGGGTATTATCTTCTCCTTTATCTGGAGAACAGGCAAAAAGAGCAAGTGCGACACCTGCCGCAAGTATTTTTTTGAACATAAAGCAACCTCCTAGGGAATTTAGTATAAAAATAATATAGTAAAAATCACGTAAAAACGTATTTTTTTGGAAAATAACCCGATTTTATGTTATTTCAGTTTAAAATTATCTATATTATATGTATCTATATATGGAGGCTCGAATGAAAATCCTTGCGTTGGCATTTCTGTTGCTTGTGACTCAGGCTTTGGCTGGTCCGGTTAGCCATTTTGGTATGTTAAAAGTTTGCAACAATAATAATATTTGCGGCTCCGTTTCAGGGACCAATTCGGCGGTTATGCTCAAAGGTCCAAGCCTCTATTGGAGCGATGGCTCTGGCACTCCCTTTTACAATCTAGAAACCGTGGATTGGTTTGTTGATAATATGCAAATAGGCATTATTCGCGCAGCAATGGCAATAAAGTGGTATGGAGACAACACCGAACCGGTGAACAAACCCGGCGGAGTTGCTGGATACTTGCAAAATAACAAGGAAGGTCAAAAGAATTACATAAGAAAAGTGATTGATGCTGCCATAGCAAACGATATATACGTGATAGTGGACTGGCATTCCCACAATGCCGATGCCGAGCAGTCAGATGCAGTTTCGTTTTTTGGCGAAATGGCTAGAGAATACAAAGACGTGCCGAATATAATCTGGGAAGTATATAACGAACCTATTAATACTGGCACAGCTCAAATAACCTCGTATGCTAACGCAGTTATAAACGTAATTCGTAATGCTGGCAGCAACAACTTGGTGTTGATAGGCAGCCGTCAGTGGTCTCAAAACCCTTCGGACCAGGCTAGCAATTTTGGTACCAAAGAACAAGCCCAATCAAAAAACGTTGCTTTTACCTTCCATTTTTACGCAGCACAAGGTGGAGGAAGCGGGCACGATAACGTAATGACCAGTGCAAACAGTGCGAGAACAAACGGATATGCAGTTTTTGGCTCTGAATTTGGTTTCACAGAAGCAAATGGCAAAGGCAATCTCAATAATGCAAGCAAATGGATAACGTGGATGGATGGAGCCAACATAAGCAGCTGCAATTGGAGTGCATCAAATTTTGAAGAATCTTCCATATTTAAAAATGGAACCACCGTTGCAAATCTTTCAACAAGCAATTTTTCAACTTCCGGTGGGCATTTTAGAACATATATGGATTCAAAAAAATGGACTTCGTATATACCAACCGACCACCCCAAAGGCAACGATGTTGTATTTAGCGCTAATGATGGAGAAACGGTAACGTGGACTGCCACCCAGCTCGGTTTATCCGGTGATATCACAGAGGTTAAATCTCGTGACGCATCAATTCCTGTAGAAGTTACGAATACCGCTAACAGCATCACATATAAAGCCGATGGTTCCAAAACAGGTAAAGTTGTGCTTATATACAAAGTGACCAAGGGCAGTGTCACCACTCAGAGCAAAATCACAGTGAACTTGAATAAGAGGCTTCCGGTTGTACCAGACAAAGCCCCCATTGATGTGAGCCGCAGAGCCAAAACCACTTTGAATATTATCACTCATCTCTCAGCAGAAGATCCTCTCGGAAAGGGAGTCCAATTGGTATCGGCTTCTGTTGAACCATCTGGTATGGGAACGGCTACCGTTTCAGGTACCGACATTGCTTTCACTCCAGATGCTTCTCAACATAATACAGATGGTTCTCAGGCAACGCTTAAATACACCGTTAAAAATGAAAATGGAAACAGACAAGGGAGCGTTGTTTTGAATATTAAAAATTTTGCGCCCGAAATTAGAAACATGACCAATACATTTTCACCAAAGGTGCCAAACACAGAGCCTGTAAAGATTGATATGGAAAGATTTAGCGGCAAAGATGCAGACGGAGACCCTATAACATTCTCTAAAATGTACCTAGACTCGCAGTATCCCGGAAGATTGGAAAAGGTGAAGGACGATGAATATATGTATTATCCAGAGGCTGGCAAAATAGGCAAAGTCACATTTTTGGCAGTGATAACAGATGGTTCATTGTCTTCGCCTACTGGCAGGGCAAACATAACGCTTGATGGAAGTGGCACAGAAATTAATGTGACACCGCCAACATCAATACCAGGAGTTATAGACCCAGAACCCATTGAGCCAGATGCGATTGCATATCAATTCAACGCTGCTAAAAGCATAGGGCTTGCTCCTGTTGGTTTTGGCAAAGTACAACTTTATCTTGCCAGTAGCGGTGTTGCAAAACTGGATGTTTATTCACTTTCTGGGAAAAAACTGGGGAGCTTGATGAACGGGCATCAAAACGCTGGTTCAAAAGAGGTTTCGCTCAGTAGCCTTAATTTGCAAAAAGGTGTTTATATTTTGCGTTTAAGCCAGGGTTCACAGGTTAAAACATTGAGGGTTGTAAATTGAAAAATATATTCTTGATATTTGCTTTATTTTTTGCCTTTTCCTTTGCTGGCAATGGTCCCGTTTCTTATTACGGCAAACTTCAAGCCAGCGGAAACAAGATAGTCGGTTCAAAAACGGGTAGCACGGCAGTTCAGGTTAGAGGTGTTAGCTTTGGCTGGACAACAACAAACTGGGAAAGCGCGCGTTTTTATAGAGCCGATGCTGTGGATGCAATGGTGAGAGACTGGAAATCGGAAGTTGTTAGAGCCGCTTATGGCGCCACTGGTTCTGCCGCCGGTTCACCCATTGTTCAAAACCGCGCTAGGGTAGAGATATTATCAGATGCTGCCATAGCAAACGATGTTTATTTCATTATAGACTGGCATTCGCATAATGCTCATACTGAAGTGGAAAATTCAAAAGATTTTTTTGAATACATGGCGAGCAAATATGGCTCTTATGAGAATGTGATTTTTGAGATATACAACGAGCCAATCAACACGCCCTGGGCAGATATAAAAGCCTATGCCGAACAAATTATTCCCGTAATACGCGCCCACTCCTCTAACCTTATTCTTGTTGGCACTCCCTTCTATTCTCAACAGGTAGAAAAAGTTGTGGGCAATGCAATCAACGATGCAAATGTAGGTTATGTTGTGCATTTTTATGCCTCTTCCCATCCTTTGAGCAATTTTCAGAATAACATAAATACCGCGCTTAACAGCGGCTTGCCCATTTTCGTAACCGAATGGGGCACAACTCATTCGGATGGCGGGCAGAGCGATAAGAATCATTACGATACACATAATCCAACAGAAACAGACAAATGGTTTGCCTTTATGGACCAGAATAAAATATCTTCGGCAGCTTGGGAGGTAAACGATAAATACGCAGGTTCCGCTTTTTTTGGAATTCAGGACGCGGCAAAGAAATTCGATATGCAAAGCTGGACAGACAAAACCAAAATGACACAAGAGGGGCAATATGTATTTAACAAATTGAACGAATATGCCAAATCCGCACCTTGGAGGTCTGGACAAACTCCCATAAAACCGATTGAGGCGGAAAATTTAGCCATTAATGGAGATACTTCTTTTGAAATTTTCTCTTTGCAGGGCAAAAAAATGGGAAATTCTCTTTCTAATTTGAACAAGGGTATATACATTTTGCTCTTGAAACAGGGTTCTCAAACAAAAAGCATGAAAATTGTTAAAAAATAATCTTTTGTGTTAAAAAAATGTATATTATGGATATGATTTCCAGATTTGTAGTTCTATTTGCGGCGTTGTGTTCTATAAATGCTTTCGCCGCCTTTGACGATTACAAAAACCGCGATTCCGAGCGATTTTTGAAAAAAACCGTTAAACCCTTCAAAGCAGACCAAGACGTGCTGGTTGTTATTATGCGCGAAAGAATACCCAGAGGTGGAGGCTACACCTACCAATATCCGCGTGAAAACCCAGAACCTTTTATGACAGACAAATATGCTATGGAAGGCGATTTATCTATGGAAATAGAGCTAATTGCAAGCGATTATTCCGGCGTTGCAATATGTATTGCTGGTTCTAAAGATATAACTCCATATCTTGAAGAGGGAGTTTTGGAATTTTGGATTAAGAGCGACAAAGGTGGCGAAGTTGCTCAATACGTGCTTGTTGACGATGGGGTGAAAAGCGGCGGCGAATCTTTGCAGGTGAAGATAGGTTCCAAAAGTTTTGGAGATTTAACAACTGAGTGGCAAAGAATAAGCATCCCTCTTAAACTCTTTGGGACTATGGGCGTTTATTGGGATGCCAAAAACCGCAGAGAAGTGTTTATGCCTTTCTCTTGGAATAATGTAAAGGGATTTAGAATAGAAGTTCGCAAAGATGAAAATCAATATTTCAAAGTTTGGATAGACGATATAGTAATCAAAAAAGTTGGCGAAGAATACAAAGGACCGGAGGGTTATCCTTTCCGCAATATTTTGTGAGGATTGCATGAGAATAAAAATTTTATTCAGTTTGTTTTTTTTCGTATCTTTTGTGTATGCTCAAAGCGACCTCTCTGATATAGAGGCTCGTTTGGATTCGCTTGGAGAATATGCTGGCTCCACAGTTATAGGCAAAGATGATTCTCCCGTTGCTGTTTCCGGTGACTTTGTGGTGCGTTTTGCCCATACTGACTATACAAAGACCGCTACCTTGCAAGGCAGCGAAAACTTGCGCACTTTTATTAATTCTGCTTTAACCGCTACTATTGTGGTTTCTCCAGCTTCTTTTTTAACCTTATTCTCTAATCTTTATTTGCCTTTTGATTTTAGCGGATTTTACACAAATGAACAGGCATTCACTCCTAATCCAGGAAATATTGGCGGTACGGGCGAAAGGGTGCAGTGGTTCCATCCATCCGCTGATTTTTATGGAGCTTCCATAAACGAAAACATGCTTGCCGGCTTGGATATGCGCGGTGGGCAGTTTGGAGCAACGCTTTTTATGGGCGGAGTTATTTGGACCACTCAAAGCCCGCTCACAGTGTGGGAACGTGAAACCAGCCCGCGCTTTATTTCTCAATACGAACTTTACGAAGAAGAAAAGGTTGTGAGCACCTATTACAAAGAAAAAGGTTTTAAGCCAGTGAAAGAAGGGGGCAGGGCATTCTGGACAAACCGTTCTTTTGGCGGAATGCTTTTGGATGTGCACACATTGCCTTGGAACTTTAAAGGGCAATTAATGCTTTCCCAACCCAACAGCGTGGACATTGGAACCAGAGACGGACTCCGTTTAAACACCAGAGATAACAGCGAACTAGCAATGATAGGTACTTACGACTATCGCGGCTCGGTTATAGGTGGGCGTTTTGCAAAGGAAAAAATTGATTTTGATCAAGCTAGTTTAACTATTGGCGCAAATTACATGGGAATTACTTTTGACCCTGAACAGATATACGAAACTAATGTTTTTCCCTATGTTATTTATCCCGATAGCAGCGTGAAATTTGAAAATTTGCGTGTAGCCACCATAGATTTAAAAGGCAATCTTAACCCGCAATTCTTTTTGTCTTTTGATTTAGCTTTAAGTTGGGACGATACCACCTCATTCCGCCCTTCCGATCCCTCTTGTCTAAGTACAAATCCATCTTTATTTAATTATGTTAATGCTAAATGTTATGATGCGAGCAAATATAGTTCTTCGCCTTCCACGCCTGCTTTTGGTCTTTATGTAAAAGCGCAAGATAAGCATTGGGAACCAATAACTTTGGAACTCATTTATTTGCCAAAAGATTTTTATTCTCCATATTCAATGGCAAACCCAGATAGAGTTGCATCTTGGCGCAAAGACCAATTTTATGTTGGAGCTGGAACTTTCCGTTATGGACCAAATATGGTTGGAGCAAATCTCAAATTGGAACCTGAATTTGACCGAGGTCGTTTTGATGTACAATATGGAATTCACAGGCAAGTGGAAGAAGGTGCAGATATAATAAATTACAAATATAATTTAGTGGGGCGGTATATATGGGAAACCTCCACCAGTTGGACCAAACATAAGCCTTTCTTTAATGCAGATTCGGGTTATGATGATAAACTCAGACGCTATACTTACAGACTTGCCAGAGGTCCGGCTTCGCCCAAGTTCAAACTCAGCGATCAATCAGGAGGACTGCGCAGCGGCTATGCTGAAACTTGGGATGCCTTTGCTGCTTACGATAATGCTCAAGATGCCTTTTATTGCGCTCAGTTCAGTTACTTCAATGATTCTGCAAGGATAAATGGGCAGGTGCCTTGCAATATGCCAACTAATGTAAAATGGAATTCTTCGGTAGCCGTGGACATGGGTTACGATATAGGGCATTGGTTTGGCACGGATAGAAATATAATGTTGCAATTATACACTGCTCTTTCTGGTGTTTCAAAATCCTTTATTCCGGTGGCTTACACAGATAAATACGATAACGATATGCTTATGTGGAATTGGTTTGCGCAATCCGAGCCGGCAATAGCCATTACTCCTAAATTCCATGCGATTTTAATTCTTGGAATTGAAATGTTCCGTGCAGAAAAGGCTTATGCCGAACTTGTATTAAACCCAACTGCATCACCGGATAACCTCGGTGCTATTGCTCCTCCAAGTTCTTATGGTGAATTGTACAAAAAAGGTATAATTTACGATTATAAGCTATCTCCTATAAATATTAGGCATACATCTCTTGGCTTTGGCTTTGACTGGGATTTTGCCTCACGTGCGGGTTTGCATTTCCGTTATAAATATTTGACCAGCAAAGATGAAAATTTGCCGCAGAATGATTGGAATGTTCACTATGTTCAAGCCGAAACAAAGGTTTGGTTTTAATAAGCGAGGCTGTGAAATATGAATAAAAAATTGATTTTTGCCGTTTTAGCCTCTTGCTCTTTGATTTTTGCAACTGAAAATTCTGAGCAAGAAATAGAGAATAGAGTTGAAATTCTTAATGCTAAAAAGGGACTTGAAATAAGCGGAACCGTTCGCAGTGCTTCTTTTAATTCTTATTTTGAATCTCGGAACGAAAAACCAGATAGCACTGGGACTTATACGAATAAAATGCCAAACCACGAGATTTCTGAGTTTTTGCAGTTAGATTTGGATTTCAAATTTCGCCCTTGGGATGTGATAAGCGCTAACTTGAAATTGCGTTTAGGTGCAGGTGCGCAGGAATACTTTGCTGCTGCTGCCACAATGGTAAGCGTTCCCTGGATGAATATAGAGGGGAACTTGACGGAGAATTTTTACTGGGTTGTGGGTGATTTCAGGCAGTCTTATTCGCCTTTAACCCTTTATATGCCTGGCATAGACATCATGTACGAGCCAACGGCTTTTGCTCGCAAAAGGGAAATGGCTCAGAAAGAAGCCTTGATTCAAGGCAATCAGAGGAATTTGCAGGGCTTCAATTTGCAATATCGTCCGCAGTTGGGAGAGAAATTGGGCGAATTGCGAGTTGAAGCTTTGGGGGCACGGCTTCGCCGCGCAGGTTATTTAGATGCGAGCGGCGCCATGGGCAATATGCTTCCAAATGAGGGCATTCCAGGAGCCACTCAGGCAGGGCGTTTTGACAAGTTTTTGCTTGCTGGCAATCTTGAACTCTTGCCACTCAATAAAAACCTGCTCATTGGCGGAACTTATCTGTCAATTTTTGACGATGAAAATTCTTCTAAGAAATATTCCTGCCCAGAAAACATTTGCCGCTCTCCTGGCGATAGAGACTCTTTGATAAATACATTGGATTCCATTCCGCAAAAAACTTCTATTATTGCTGGCAGGGCAGGGGCAGATATTGCAGGGATACTTGGGAATAGTTCCTTGGTTGCAAATTTAACTGCTGAATTTGCTATGTCTAAAGACGAATCTCCTGAGCTTGAAGAAGGCAAAGCCATCCTTGCGCAAATGGATTTGGGTTATAAAGGTATTTTAAACACAGATATTGTTCTTTCAAGTTCATTTATTCGCAACGATTCCTCTTGGTTTAACAATGTGGCGCAGTCGCCATCTTTCTTTGCTCGGCGTGTGTTGAATTCAGATAAAGATTTGGGTTGCAGGAGAAGTCCCTGTACAGACCAAACTTATAATTTGAGCAAATATGGGGTTTATTCACCGCTTTATTCCTCTTTTGATGCTCTTTATTTCTTTACGCCCAAACACTCACCCATGCGTTCTACCTTTAATTCTACCTTGCCAGAAGCTGGCGATCAAAATATGAGCTATAACAATTCTCCTTATGCCAAAACCTCTTGGAACCCATCAACTCTAACACGTGCGGAGCTTGCTCTTTTAGAAAACCTTTCCGATTTAAATTTACAGATGGCATTGCCCGGAGGTTTTGCAACTCCTAATAGAATGGGCTTTCAAGAAGTTTTAACTGCGAACTGGAAAGGATTAGCAGAGGTTAAGGGTTTGTTTGCGAGCTATAAGCAACTCGCTGCGGGCACCGCGGAAATTGCAAAGTACACAGAATTTGGCGGTGGAGCAAAAGTTGACCTCTGGGGGGTTGAGTTGAGCGGCAGTTACAAGGGTTCTGCTAAGGAACAGGGCACGGCAGAATATACCAGTGATTTTATAAATGCTGGTTTATATTATCGCTTTTATAAGAGATTTGGGTTGGCATTTGGGTTCCAGCAAATAAACTCCGATTTAAATGAATCTGGAGCAAATATTCTATATGACCAGATGAATAATTTAAATTTAAAAATTAGCGTTGTGCCCATTATAAAAGCAAAGCAGAATCAATGGATGGCTGGTTTAGATTATACCGTGGCTAAAAATGCTTGGCTCTCCATAAATTACGGAATTATGAGTGTTGAAAATACTTATCAATTAACTACTATAAAGCCAGAAACAAATATGCCAGGCTACGCTGTTGTAAACGTAATTGGTAAGGAAATAGAATTGAAACATGAATTTTCGCGAAATATACTTGAAGCAACCATCAATGTGGAGTTTTAAGGGGTGAATATGAGATATGCAATAATAGCCTTGGTTTTACTTACAAGCCTTTCTTTTGCTGAGGAAAGGATAATTTCTGCATTAGACAGCATAGAAGAGAATGTGGTGGGATTTTCCCTAGGAGGCAGCGCTAAGGGTGGAATGTTGTCTTCTACTTTAGATGCAAATGAAGAATCATTTTCGGAATATTTGGCTTTCAGCGATTTTTTATTGAGACTTTCTGTGAGTCCGAGTAGCGAAACAAGAGCGACCTTTGATTTGCGTTTTCATAAAGATTGGCAATCTGCCTATCGCGAGGGCATGAACCAACCCATAATTAGATGGTGGAGCTACGATGGCAGTGTGTTGGATAAAAAATTAAAATTCAATTTGGGAACCATGCGAGTTGCCTACACTCCGCTCACAATTTATTTGCCAGAGCCAAACCTAATTATGGAGCCGGAAATTTTTGCCAACCTTAAAAAAGAAGCTATGGAAGAGAGATATTTAGACGGCACAAACCGCAGGCTTTTGCAGGGATTGAATGCAGAATACGCCATATCTGCTGGTATTTTTGACAACATTTTTTTGCAGGGAACCATTGTGCGTTTGCGCAAAGTAGCAGATGAAGCAGACAGAATATTTTTTGACTTTGCTCCAAATAAAGACAGGTTTTCAACAGCGGCTCGCATTGGTGCTGAAGCTTATGGTTTTTCTTTTAGAATAAATGATGTTTACACTTTTAACAGAGTTAGCAGTTTCATGCTGGATAAAAAATCTCCAAGCAAAGATACCCTTGTAGATTTCGAAAAAAATAATGTGTTGAGCTTTGAGTTAGGCTATAAAAACAAAAAGCCAATATCTGGCATAGACTTTGGTGCTGGTGCGGAATTTGCTTTGTCTAACTGGGGTGATTGGAAATACAAAAAAGACTCAGCAGATTATGTAAGAGTTTTAGCTTTTGATTCCATCTCAATTCCTTCTGTTGTTGCGCCCGATGGTCAAAAGAATGGTAAAGAGCATAAAAACTATTACGCATATTACAAAACCGTGGCTCCTAGTGATAAACGTTTTAAGCATGTACTTTCCGAAAAAGAAGAGTTTAATAATCAGGTTGCTTTGCTCGGCAATGCCTTTGTATCTTATAACGAAAAACCGTTTGAAGTAAAACTATCAGGGCATTTTTTGAAAACGGATAAGGATTTTGAATCCGAGCTTGCTGCTTCTCCTGCATTTTTGCCCAATTTGCCAATATTGAACAGCGATGCTGCTTTGGAACAGAATTTGCAGCAATTCCGTACGAGTTCTTTGGAAAATATGTATTATTCCCTTTATTATACTTTGCCCTTGACTTTTATGACAGTGGTGGACGGCAAACAAGGAGAGCCAAATCTTTACTTCTGTAGATTAAGTTCACGCTTGTCTCAATTAGCATGTTTGGATAATAATTATAAACTTTCTCATTTTTATCGCAATGCCTATACGCAGCAAACTTATACCCGCTTGGAACGCAGGGAGCCTTCCATAGCTTCACGTTTAGACCCTTCTGTTAATTTGGCGCTTCCGAATGGCTATGCCACTCCAGATAGAACCGGTGGTGATGCGGATTTGAATTTTGTTTGGAACAAAGCGGTAAATGTGCGTGGCGTGTTTGGAATGTATTCCTCTGAATATGACAATTACATCCGTTTTGGCGGCGGAGCAGAGGTTAATGTGGCACGTCTTGCAGGACTGAGCAAAACCTTGACTATTTCTGGTTCTTATGAGCAGAGCAAACAGGAAAACATCATTCAAACAAATCGCATTATGGCTGGGCTAAAAGTGGGAATCTGGCGCGGTCTTTCTTTGCTCGGTGGTTTCCAGCAGTTGAGCAAGGAATTCGAAGATAGTGTATTAGATAAAGTTGGTGAGCTTTTGGTTATAGGCGGTCCGCAGGTTAAAATAAGCGAAAGGGCAAACTTCAATTTGCAAGGCGGCTTGCTTTCCAATTCAATTGAAGGCGATGGTATAAAATATGATTTGGATAAAACTATTATGTCTGCCACTGTAAAGGTGGAATTTTAGGGAGGAGTTTATGAAAAAGGAATTTTTTGTTTTTTTATGCGTGGCAGCAGCACTGTTTTTTGGTTCTTGCGCAGATTTATCAGTGAATGAAGAAGAAGCCGTTAAAGCCGATTTGCCAGCTGATTTTGACGCAGTGGAATATGGCAAAATAAATGGCGATGTGATTAAAAGCCAAATTATTCTAGACCTTAAAACAACAAAAAAAGGAGTAGATTCTATAACAGATTGCGTTAATATTTTTTCTTCGGATTCGACTTTTGCAAAATATATTTATGAGGATCATTTGCTGTGCCCTGTGGATGGCTGGGACAAAAAGGAAAAATGCACTGGAAAATATGCCAACAACAGCAATTATAACAAACCTGTTATAGACACAACATATTCAACAAGAGACTCAACATATACGTTAGTTGACTCAACAGGTACGCCAAGAGGAGATACAACAATTACGATAATAGACATAACAACTACGGAATATCCGTCTGGGTGTGCTATAGAAAATTGCTTGAGCGGAGGTTGGGGTGAATTGAAAAATTCTTTATCAGATAATTTAGGCATAGTTAAAGCTATGTGCTTGTTTGTACGTGATACAACGCTGGAAGAGGCAAAAAAATATTTAAATAATTTTAAACCTGACCCATATCTTGTTGAACAGCATTATCATTTTTTTGGTCGCAGCGATGGCAGACCCTACAAGTATTGTGATAAAGAACATGGCGTAGAAAAAACTCAAAGTCTTGCAATTAGGCGAGAAAATAGAGAGGGTTATTATTATGATTATGGTAAATATACTTTTTGCCTTGATAAAACCAACGAAAAGATATATGTGGTAAAATGAGGTTTGCAATGAATAAATTTTTGCCGTTTTTTGTTTTGTTATGCGCTGGTACGCTTTTTGCCCAAAACAGGGTAATAGCCTATTTTCCCCATTGGGCGCAATATTCGCAATTTACTCCTAAGGATGTGCGTTATAATTTTGTGACGGATATTCGCTATGGCTATTTAACGCCCTCTGGCTCGGATTTGCTTTTTGCCGATGAATCGGACAAGGAAAATTTTTTGGCTCTCGTTAGCCAGGCAAAAGCTGCCAATGTGAAGCTTTCGGTTGCCGTGGGGGGAATTGGCAGCGAAGCGGCTATGAAAGAAGCAAATTTAGAAGAAGCGGTTAAAAAATTTCAAAAGGAATACGGGGTGGATGCTTTTGAACTAGACGGCGGCGCAATTAGCGCAGAAGATTTGCCAAAATTATTGAAGCAAGCAGCGGATTTGGCAAATTCCGGCATTGGCATAAGCATTGCAGTTCCAGGCATTGAATCTTTGGCAGGTGCGGTTTCTGGCGTAGATTTGAGCAAAATAGATAATTTTTCATTGTGGTTCACAGATGATGCATCTGCAAACGACCCGCAGGTAAAACCCAATTCAAACACCGAGGCTAACATTAAAATTTTAGCCGCCTTTGCAAGCGCAGGCGTTCCAAAAAACAAACTTGTGCCAATAATACCATTTTATGGCAGAACATTTTACAAAGCAAATGGACTAGGTTCCGCCCACCAAGGGGCAGGCTCTGGCAATGATGGAGTTTTGCAATATAAAGAGATTATGGAGAAATTCAACAAAAAAGAAGCCTACAAAGTGTCTTTTGACGAATCTTCAAAAAGCGAAGTTGCAGTTAGTGAAAATGAAACCATAGTTTTCAACGGAATTCCCTCTGTTAAGGCTATTGCCGAGGCTGTTAAATCAAATGGCTATGGCGGAATTGCCGCTTTTGATATTTCTGGAGACCACAAAGAACCCATAATTTCTCTTTTGGTGACCATCGGTCAAGTTTTGCGTCCAGAAATTGATTACAAAAAGAAAAAGAAATAATTAGCTAGATTCGCTAACATTTACCTGAGGTGCATCTGGGCTGTCTGGCTCATTTGTTCCTTTCTTTTGTTCTGCTAGCTCTTTTTGGGCATCTACTGCCATTTTCGCTGCATTGGCTGCTATTTGATTGTCTGCTGGGGAAGGGTCTGCTGGGGCAAGGGCGGCTTTTTGAATTATATTTGCTTTTATTATGGTTGCTTCTGGAGTTTTTTCTTTGCCCGTATCTAAATTTACATGCCCTGAATTTGCGTATCTATTGCCATCTGGTCCGGTCACATAATCGTAATGCGCACCACCGCGAGCATATCCCCCTGCCGCGCTTAAATGAGCCTGCTCGTGAGTGTGAACTTTTTGGTCTATTTTTTTAAGTTCTTCCACTTTTTTTTGGTCTTCTTCGCTGAGTTTCCCTTTTTTGCCCAAAGTTTTCCAATTTTCATCTGATAAAGAAAGTTTATAGCCAAATTTCTCTTCATCTGAGCGTTTTGGCTCTTCATTTGTGGCATTGTTGCTATTTTCTGCGGTTACAATCAGAGAATAGTCGTTTTGTGAAGTAGAAACAGCACTAATCATCAGTAAATCACACCTCATTCTTTATATCGGCAGATTTCTGAAAAACTTTAGCTATAAATGCAACATATTTACTTTTCCGCCAAATTTAATGAAAATTGGCATTTCTAGCTTGTCTTTGAAGTCTTCTCCGTCTATTTGAATAAATTCCTCTTTTTCGAGGTGAATTTCAATTTCCTTGGCTTTTATAACATAGCCGCTTGCCCCAATTGAAATGGCTCTTAAAAAGTTATTAATGGATTTGATTCTTAAAACCTCCAGCAAGCCGTCTGCCATATCGGATTTTCCAAAAGGATTGCTGCCACCGGCAAAGCTGGGAATATTGCCCACTATAACCGTACAATTGTTTTGCAGAGGAAAAATGCTCTTCTTGCCAAATTCATCTGTTATATGCAGCTCTCCAGATTTTAAACGATAGTTTTTATTGGCAAAAAATCTTTTCACATAATGCAATTTATTTTTAAGCACGGAATTTCCCGCTATTTTCCCCTCTTTTCTGTCTCTATTGAAATCGTGGGCAATGTGGGCATCTATGCCTGCGGAAAAATAGTTTGCCATTGCGAATTTCCCATTTACCTGCCACAAATCAAGCTCCCTGTGTTTTGCCACAACAAGTTTACGAACTATGTACAGCAAGCCCCTATCCACAAGTGCGGAATAGAGGTTCAAAACCCTTGCTAGGTCGTTCCCCGTTCCAAGGGGTATAAGCCCAATCTTTATTTGCCTAAATTCCTCGTGCTGCAAAAGAACGCTGAACACAGCCGTCATTGTGCCATCGCCTCCAACCGCTATAAGGCACTCCGAGCCTGCTAGGGCATCTCTAATCTGTTCTTCAAAAAGGTCAATAACGGTGAATTCCCGTTTCCACTCATCTTCCTTAAAATCCATAGAACGCATGATTTCCGGCAAAAAATCAAATACTTCCTTGCCTAGCCCTCCTCCGCTTATAGGGTTTATCAAAAAATGGAATTTCCTTAAAATGGACATACCTTTGGTAAATATAAAAAAAATTCCCACTTCTGCCATATTGTCTGAACCAGAATTATCAGAATTTACAGTATTTTCAGAATGAACCGTATTTATTGGCTTTTTTAGGATTATATCCCGAGCAGGTTAGGGCGCAGTTGAGTAATAGAACAATTCTTTAAAATACCTGTCCCAGTAATGGCGGTTTGCATCGTAGCGGAATTTGCGTTTTTCGGCTACCTTTATATCTTTTAAATAATAAAACTCCACCTCTGCATAAGCGGAGTAAACTTTTGCGGTATCTCCATGAAATTCCCTTAAATCTTTGATTACAAAATAAGGAGTATCTAAAACATTTTGCTTGCCAGAGCCTTTGATTATTTGAGCCACCATGCTTTCCAAATCTTGCTGCAAGGTTTTTTCCAAACGCTCGTGGACCCTAAAAGCTGGGTCTGCGCAAGAGACCAGCAGCAATAATGATAGTAAAATTAAGAGCCTATACCACAAAATATTAGAATGAATAAGTTGCAGAAATTCTGCTTATTAAACGACCTTCACCTTGGAATGGATTGCGGAACACAACATCTTCGGCTACGGCGGCATCTATTTTCAGCTTTTCTTCAATATTTATCCCAAAGCCAAAGCCAACATTATCGCTTTTTGTGCCATTGTTAGCTGGGTTGGTTACAAAGTAATTTCCGTT
Source organism: Candidatus Fibrimonadaceae bacterium (assembly GCA_031281275.1). GTDB lineage: Bacteria > Fibrobacterota > Fibrobacteria > Fibrobacterales > Fibrobacteraceae > Fibrimonas. The sequence continues at coordinate 34,989 of JAITFP010000075.1, read as the reverse complement.
GGTTGGGCAACCTCCCTGAGTTGGGCACAAAATACTGCTGACATTAGTGCCATTGTCTTTGTAGTCTGCATAAGCAATGGTTTTTTGACCGCCAACGCGGAGAACAAACCAATCCCACCAAATATTTCTTTCAATGCCAAAACTAATTGTGCCGCCAATTTGCTTCAGAGTTGTTCTATCTCTGCCCCAAGTATCATCCCCCGTGCCCATATATACGGTTTCACCGCCGCTTATAAGCTGCCATGTGTCTCCTGCGCGTTGCTTATTATAGAAACCTTTTAAGCCAAGCCAAAAGAAACCTCTGTCAAAGGCAGCATCCACGCCCACGCCTGCGCCAATATCTAGCTCATCACGACCTGGTGCATTCATATTGCGAAAAGAAATCACAGGAATCAAATGACCATTTATAGCGCTAATTCTTGAAAACATGCGGGCATCGAAAAATAGAGAAAGTAGGTCGGTATCGAAAAATTTACGCTTGCTAGGACCATATTGCATGCGAGCAGTACCAATAGAAGCTTCTATGGAATAGTTACTTGAAATTTCAATATTCGTGCCCGCGTCTAATTGCAAAGCAGATACAAAACCGTCTGTGGTAATGTTACCATCGCCGTCAATGCCATCTTGATGAGCTACATATATGTGGAGACCAAAGGCTTTGTTGTCTAGATTTGCACCCAAAAAGCCATCAAAATTTGTCACAGGCGCTGGAGTTTTTTTGTTAATTCCGTTGCTTCCCTCTATCCAATCTGGGAAATATTTCAACAGTCTTTCTTCTTTGCGGTTTAACACACCTGCAATGGAGAGTGAATTATCTTGGCTAATTTTAAGCGAAAATATACCACCGAACCAAGCATCAAGCGGGTCTTGGTTTTGCCCAGGCTCTACGCTACCTGTGGGATAAAGATAGTTGCCAAGCTCACCTATTAAAAAATTGGGATAAAGGTTGATGTTAGCAGGATTGTCGAAAATTGAAACGTCGTCCATAATAAAAGTGGAACTCTTTCCCAAAGACTCTACACGAGCATTGGTTGCAAAAACAGACACGCTACCGACCACGGCTGCTGCGACAATAGCAAAACGCAAAGTTTTCATCGAACATCTCCATTAAATGTATTTAAGCCCTTAATTTAGAAAAAAAAATTGCGTATCATTCATTTATGTCTTCTAAACGCACCGAACCTACTTTGCTAACGCCTTTTTCTTCTTGAGTAACGCCGTAAAGCCTGTCAGCTGCCGCCATTGTTCTTTTATTGTGAGTAATAATGACAAATTGGGTTTGGGAGCTAAAACGGCGCAACAGTGCCATAAAACGCCCTATATTGGCATCGTCCAAGGGACCGTCAATTTCGTCTAATATACAGTATGGGGAGGGCTTTACCATATAAAGGGCAAAAAGCAGGGCAGTGGCGGTTAAAGCTCGTTCCCCTCCAGACAAAGCTCTAACTCCCCTCATTTTTTTGCCTGTTGGGCGGGCATTTATTTCAATTTCGGCTTCTAAGGGATCTAAATCGTTTTGCATGGTTAACAGAGCCTCGCCATCGCGCATTAAGCTCGCAAAAACTTCCTGATAATTGTGCTGTATTTTGCGGAAAGTGTCCACAAAACGGTCTCTAGCCACTATGTCTAGCCTTTCCATAACGGCAACCAAGCTGTTTTTTGCTTTGCTCAAGTCGTTGTATTGAGCCTCTATGGAAAATACTCTTTCGCGTTCCGTTTCAACATCTTCGGCGGCAGATATTGACACAGGACCTATAGCCTTTATTTTTTCGCGTAAATCGTGTATTTCAACATTTGCTTCGCGTTCATATATTGGCACAGGGGCAAAACCCTGCTCCGCAGGCTCTTTTTCCAAATCAAATTCATATTCCTGAAAAATACGCTCTCTTATTCTTTCCAGCGCATTTGTGGAATCTTGCATTGCAAGCTCCAAGGTGTGGGTATTTTTGTCTTTTTCGCGCAGGGAATTGTTTATTTCGCGAAGTTCGCTCCGCCATTCTTCTATATCGCCAGCCATAGCCATGTATTTTTCCCTAGCCGCATCCTTCAATTTTTCTTTTTTTGACAAAATTTCGTTTTGCTCTTCTATGTTAATGGCTTTGCTTTCAAGCTCACTTTTTAAAAATTCTTTTTTATCTTTTATCTCTTCAAGCTCATTTGCCCGCAGATGAGTGGTGTTGTTGATGGTTTTTATCTGCTCCCTAACAGAATCCAAACGGTTCAGAGAGTTGGCGAGCTTGGCAACCAAATCTTCTTGGTTTTTTAATGCCTGCTCTTGTTTTTGCAATTCAGAATCTGTTTTTGCAAACTCCTGTTCCGCCTGCTCCAGCTCAAGACCTGCGGCATTAAGCTCGGCATTTGATTCTTTGGAAATTTTCAGTTCTTGCAAGCGAGCTTCCAATTTTGAAATATCCTGTTCGTTTTTTTCTTTTTGGGCATTTAGGGCAAAAATGCTGGCATTTGCGATTTCTGCCTCTGAATTAGCTTTTGTTGCGTGTGTGTCTGCGCCCTGTTTTTCTTCTAGGGAATTTGAAATTAAAATGGAAAGCTCTTGCAGTTTTTCGCTTGCCGCGTTAATTTGCGCATTTGCAGATTCTGCTTTTTCTTTTAGAGAATCTATGCCCGTTTTTAAATTTTTCATCTCCGCATTTTGTTGCAAAATTCCCAAATTTTCTTTTTGCTCTCTTCCAACTTTTGCAATGCCCAAAGCACTTATTGCTTGGCAATTTTCGGTGCAAAACCATAAATCCTTGCCGATATATTTTTTTGCGAGTTCTGCCGCAGTTTCAATATCTTTCGCCAAAAAATATTTTGAGAGCAGAGAGTTTAGCAAGGCAAGGGATTTTTCGTTGCATTTCACAAGAGAGGCTAGCGGGGCAACATCTGGCTCGTCGATGTTCATTTTTTCTTCAAACAGATTTGTGTTCCAAGCAAGCAAAGCGCGACCGAAGTTTTCGTTGTTCAATAGTTTTGCGCTGTTCAAAACAGTCTCTTGATTTTGCATTAAAAGAGCTTGCACAGAAGAACCTAGGCAAAATTCAACCAAGGATGCAAATTTGCTTTCCAGAACTTCTATTTGATTGGAGAGCAAAAGAATTCCTTCCTCGGTTTTTTGGTTTAAGAGCCATTTGTTGCCCTCTAAATTATCCATGTTTTCACTTATGCTTTGCAGGGTTTCAAGCCTAGCTTCCAATCGATTTTTGTTGCCAAGAGCTTCCATTCTTTGGTTTTTCAAAGATTCAAGGGTTTCGCTCAAAGTCTCTTTTTCGTTTGTTAAAACGCTTATTTTCTCTGCGAGCATTTCGGACTTTTTTTTGCTCTCCTCGCTTTCACTTTCTTTGCTGCTTTTTAGCGTTTTTTGCTCTTGTATTTGAGCCTCAAGGTTTTGGATGTCTTTTGCGGCTTGTTGCTGCCGTTCATTTAACATTTTCATTTCGGCATTTATTATTTGCAAGTGGCTTTGCAGTTTTCCCTGTTCTTGAACAGATAGCAATCTTTTGTCTGAAAGTTCCCTGTGCCTTTTGCGCAGGTCTTCTACCGTGCCGCGCAGATTTAGCAATGTTTCGGTTTCTTTTTTGCCCTTCTCTTCAACGTTTCCCAAACTTTGCATTTCCACATTCAATTCCGAAATTTTCTTTTCGCTTTCGCTAATTTCGCGTTCGCAGCGAGCTTTGTTTTCTTCCAGCTCTTTTTCTCTATTTTGAAGATTTATGTAATCTGAATTGAGTTTTGTTATTTCTGCTGAGGTATCGTAATAAACTTTTTCACATTCCCTAAAATATTCTTCTTCGCTTGAAATCAAAAGCCGTTTCTCTTCTATTTTGGTTTCAAGCTCTGTTTGCTTTGAAGTGAGTGCGCTGAGTTCTGTTTCGCCTGTGGTTTTTGCTTTTAAAAGGGCGTGTAGGGATTCCTTGCCTTCTTTGTATTTATGAATACTAACCGAGACATCCAATTCTTTTAGGCGATTTTTCAAAGTGCGCAAATCTTGGGCGCGGGCGAGCATTCTCTCTTGCTGCTTGAACTGATTTTTGGCGTGTTGCAGTTCAATGGCTATGCGCTCCATATCTGCGCTAACGCGCTCGAGCTGAGATACAGCTTCTTTTTTTTGCTTTTTGTATTTGCTAACACCAGCGGCTTCTTCGAAAATTGTTCTGCGCTCGTCTGCTTTGTCGCTGAGCAGGGCATCTACCATTCTTTGGTCCATTTGTGAATATGAGCCTGCGCCCATGCCTGTATCTGCAAAAAGATTTTTTATATCTGCAAGGCGGCACTCCTGATTATTTATCAAATATTTGGATTCACCATCGCTAAAGGCTTTTCTGGTTATCATAACCTCTGCATATTCAGATGGCAAAAGCCCCCTATCGTTTTCAATTACAAGCGAAACCTCTGCCATGCTCATTGCGGGTCTTTCTTCTGTTCCAGAAAAAATAACCCCCTGCATTTTATCCATTCTGAGGAGTCCGGCTCTCTGCTCGCCCATAACCCAGCGAATAGCATCCACTATATTGGACTTTCCGCAGCCATTAGGACCAACTATGGCGGTTAATCCATTTCCTTCCAACTGGATTTCCACCTTTTGCGCAAAGGATTTAAAACCGAAAATTTTTAGCTTTTGTATTTTCACTGGGAAAGTTAATGTAGAAAAATTCTATATTAAACCTCATGAAAACTGCCCTCATTATAGGCGCTGGTCCAGCTGGGCTTACTGCTGCTTTCGAATTTCTCAAAAAAGGCGATATTCACCCGACAGTCGTTGAGCAAGAAAATTTTGTTGGCGGAATTAGCCGCACGGTGGAGCACAACGGCAATAGAATGGATATTGGCGGGCACAGGTTTTTCAGCAAGAACAATTGGGTTATGGAGTGGTGGAATACAATTTACGGAGATATGATGCTGCGCCCACGTCTCTCTCGTATTCTTTATATGCGAAAATTTTTTGACTATCCAGTATCGCTGAATGCAAATACGATAAAAGGTCTTGGCTTGTGGAGAATGGCAAAAATAGGCACAAGCTATTTAAAATCCAGTTTATTCCAAATTAAAACAGAAAAAAATTTGCAAGATTTTATGCTGAACCGTTTTGGCAAAGAACTCTATCTAACATTTTTCAAAGACTACACAGAAAAAGTGTGGGGCATTCCATGCGAGCAAATAAGTGCGGAATGGGGGGCGCAAAGAATAAAGGGACTGAGCATTGCCAAAACAATAAAGCACGCTCTTTTTAAAAACACCAAAGAAACAAGTTTAATAGATGAATTTTTATACCCCAAACTTGGTCCAGGCGATTTGTGGCAACGAGTTGCAAATAAAATTTTGGAAATGGGTGGCGAAATTAAATTCAACACAAAAATAGAGAAATTGAATTTAAAAGAATACGATTATGTTCTAAGCTCAATGCCAATAAAAGATTTGATAAATGCTTTGGAAGATGTTCCGCCAAACATTAAGGAAATTGCAAATGGCTTGGTGTACAGGGATTTTATTACGGTTGGAGTACTTTTAGAAAAACTTGAAGTAGGTGATATTAAAGATAATTGGATTTATGTTCAAGAAAGCGATGTGAAAGTGGGCAGGTTGCAAATTTTCAATAATTGGAGTGAGCATCTTGTTAAGGATAAAAGCAAGATATGGCTTGGCATGGAATATTTTGCAAACGAAGGCGATGATTTGTGGAATTTGAGTGAAAGAGTTTTCTCAAAATTTGCCATAAGCGAACTTGAAAAAATTGGCATGGCAAAAAAAGAAAATGTTTTGGACTCTGTGGTGATAAAAGTTCCAAAAGCCTACCCGGCATATTTTGGAACTTACAATAAATTTGGTGAACTCAAAGCGTGGCTAGATGGCATTGACAATTTATTTTTAATTGGGCGAAACGGAATGCACAAGTACAACAACATGGATCATTCAATGCTAAGTGCAAAGGAAGCCGTGAATGCCATTCGTTACGGTTCAAAAGATAAATCTGCAATTTGGAGCGTGAATAGCGAAGAGGATTACCATGAGGGTAAATAGGGCTTTTCTAAAATCGCTCGCACCGATGTTCATACAATATTTTTTTGCCGGATTGTTTTGTGCATTTGTGAATTGGAGTGTTTTTTATTTTTTAGACTCTAAATTTGAAGTGTACTATTTACTTGCGGCATTGTTCTCTTTTTTTATAAGTGCAACTGTAAATTTTATTTTATGCAAAATTATTTTCAAATCCAAAGAAGGCAGAAAAAAACGCACTGAATTTGTGATGGTAGTTCTTGTGGGTGCAATAGGTTTAGCCATTGACTTGGGAACGACCGCCTTTTGCGTGGAAATTTTGGGCTTTCACAAAATGCTTTCAAAAATAGCCGGAACCGGCGTGGCTTTTGTGTTTAATTATACTAGTAAACAATTTTATATATTTTCGCATAGATGAACCGTGAACGAATTTTAATATTGCTTAACTGCGTTAAAAAAAACATATTGCGCAAACCTTTGTTTTGCTTGCTGCCATTGCTGGCTGTTTTATATTTGGTGTTTATTCCTGCCAAAATGGAATTTTCAGATATAAAAGTTACAAGAGACGGAAAAACAGAAAACATAGAATTGCCTTATTCTGTTGATATGGCAAACGGTGAAGAGTTTATAGTATCTTACAATTTATTGGTTAAAAATAAAAAAACTGTGGAATATAAAGTTATTCCGGATGACTGCATACAGGAAATTTGGATTAATGGCGAAAATATTCCGCTTGAGGGTATTCAGGGGCTTTGCGATTATATAAGAGGAGTGGATTTTGATTTTTCAGAATATATTAAGGAAGGCTTGAACCATTTTAAATTTCGTATTAAGAATAATGGTAGTCCTGGTGGATTTCGGGTTGAAGTACCTTTCTACAACGAATTTCGCTCTCTCTCGTTAATATATCATATTTTTTTCCTGCTTTTTCTGTTTTTAATCTTGTTCACTATAAAAAAGATGGAAGTAAAATTAAATCAGGAGACCATTTTTGCTTGCATTTTGGCGTTTCCTTTTGTGATTTATGCTTTTATGGAGTTGTGCCTTAGAATTGATTATGAACTTACAGATGTATATACTGTGGATTCTCTGGTTTATTATGCTATTGGTAGAGGAATTGTGAATGGGATTAGTCCTTGGAGCGGGCTTTGGGATGTTAAACCCCTTGGAATTTTCCTTGTGAGTGCAATTTCTTTTAGAATTTCTGATAGTTCTATTCTTACGTCATACTTTCAAGCATTTGTTTTGCTGATAACAGCTGTGATTCCTGTAATTACCTATTTTTATCTATCAAATTATCGTTCCGTTTCAAAACTTGCCTTTTCTCTGCTTGCTGGATTATTGCTTGCTTTGTATTCTGCGGAACGTTCTGGTGAATTTCAAGTAGAATCTTTTGGTGCAGCTTTTGGTTGCATAGCTGTGTTTGGAATGCTAATGCCAAATTTTGAAAAAGGGAAAATATTATCAACAACCCTTGCTATTATTGGAATTTTAGGAGCTTGCGGATTTAAAGAACCATTTTTATTCCCACTTTTGGGAGTATCTTTAATTGCGTACAGGAACATAAAATGTTGGCTTTACCGTTTTGCCTTGCCTTTGGCTATCGCTATTTTATTTGGGATTTTAATTCTTTTGATTTGCGGTTGGCTGTTCGATTTCTTACATTACCTTAATTTTATGTTTTCTACCCATATTTTTAGACATGGTTCGCCATTTCGTCGAGCTATGGAATTTTCTCGTATATATGATGATATGAATGCATTTTCGTGGGGACTTGCTATTGCAGTGCTTGGTCTTTTATCTATGCCATTTTTCCGTAGTATAAATTCAATAAAAGATGAATATAATATTTTTTCTAAAATTTTGCTTTTTGGAGTCGCTTTCTTTTTGACTACTTATTCTGTTGGTGTTGGCGGAGAATTTTTTAATCATCACTATGTATTTGCTTTGCCATTTTATATGGCTTTAGTTTTACTTTTGCAGAGAGACTGGAACGGAGAAATTTCTGTGGTTGCCAAATTGGGTTTTGTGAGTTTTATTTTTCTTGTAATAGCAACGTTAAACTTGCCAGATTTTCAATATGATAGACGAAAGAGACACTTGGATGACAATAGGAAACCAGTAGTACAGGCAGCCATTTATTTAGATTCCAAAATGGATGAATTAAATATAGATAGATACACTTTCATAGATGAATTTAATAGTAATGGTCCAGGAATTTTCGGTTATACCAAACATTCTCCTATGGGTCCGTATTTTTTACAAGCATCTTGGTGGTTTAATGAAGTTCCTGGTTTTGGAGATTCTTTGATATCTAATATAGAAAAATCTGATGCTGTGGTAGTTTCAAAAATGTGGGATCAAATTGCATCACAAGCATATCAAATTCTAACAGAACAGTTTACGGAACAGCAAATGGGTCGTTATAAAATGTATTTTCGCAAAAATAGAATGGAACAATAATAATGGATTTAGTTGAGAAAACATCGAATGTTAACCGTCATCCTTGGGAATTATCAAGAACGCAATGTCTTTTAAATATTCTTAAGAAAAACATTATAAACGACGTTGCCGATATTGGTGCTGGAGATCGTTTTTTTACTTCAAAACTTTTACCTTTTGTTTCTGGTACAATATACGCAATAGATACAGGATATAACGAAGTCTCAAAAATTATAGATGGAATTCATTGTTTTAATGATATTTCTAAACTTCCAAAATTAAATTGCGATGGAACTATTTTGTTTATGGATGTTCTTGAGCATATTCAAAATGATACGGCTTTTTTGAATGATGTGTTGGATAAAATGCCGGCAGGAGGTTTTGTTTTAATTACGGTTCCAGCTTTTCAGTTTTTATTTTCTGAACATGATAAATTCGTAAAACATAGCCGCAGATACAATAAAAAACGATTGCTTGCCTTGTTGAATTCTCAACATCTTAACGTAGAAAAAATTCATTATTTCTACACAAGCTTGTTTTTTGTACGTATGGTCAGTTTCTTATTTAAAAAAATAAAACCAGCTGCTGTTGGAAATTGGAACTTTAGCGACAAACATATAATAACTCGGTTAATTTATGCTATTCTAAACATTGATTTTCGCATTTGCGCTTTTTTTGCCAAATTTAATATTTATTTACCGGGGCTATCTCTTTTGGCAATATGTAAACTTCGTGCAAGAGAGGCTTAGGTGAAACTTGCAGTGATTTTTGATGAAAAGTTTTTTAAGTTTATTCTCGTTGGAATAATCAATACCGTTGTAGGTTCGGCTATAATGTTTTTGCTTTACAATATAGCTCATTTGAGTTATTGGGTTTCATCTGCCTGCAATTATTTTTTTGTAAGCATTTTAAGTTTTTTTCTAAATAAATATTTCACATTTACCATAAAAAAATGGAGTTTGTTTATGATAGTTGCATTTATTTTAAATATAGTCCTTTCTTATTTTATTGCTTATGGGCTAGCAAAACCTTTAATAAACTATTTCTTAGATAGCGAACCGCAAAATATTCGCGAAAATGTAGCTTTATTTGTTGGAATGTGCTTATTTACGGGTTTAAATTATCTGGGGCAGAGGTTTGTGGTGTTTAAGAAAAGATAAAAAATATTTCTAAATTAAAACAGGAATGAAAATAAGAAAAATTTTAAGAGAGCCTCTGCTTTACCTGCTGCCCTTGCTTGCTCTGGCTTGGTTTTGGATTATTCCTACAAAATCGAGTATCAGCGATGTTGTGTTAACCATAGATGGGGTATCATCTTCGGAATCTTTTCCTATCTCAACGTATAAAATCAAAAACGATTCAGAGTTTTTAATTTCTTTTAATATAGATGTTAAAGAAAACAAAAAGGCTGTTTATAAATTTCATCCCGATGACTGCATTTTAAGTATTGAAATAAATGGAGATGTATTCCCGCAAGAAATGATAAAGGAACCTTGCAACTACAGCAGTGGAACTATGATTGATTTCTCTAAATATGTGCAAATAGGTTTGAATAAAATAGAAGTTAAAATAAAGAATAGCTATGGCGGTCCTGGCGGTCTTAGAATAGATTATCCTTATGAAGGTTTTTCTTCTATTGGATTTAAACATATTCTGTTTTCAATTTTATTGTTAATAACTGCCGCTCTTATTTTGAGAAAATTCAAATTTGGAATTTTTGCAACGTCACTCGTTCTTTTGGGAATTGGCATACGGTTAATTTATTTCTCCTACACCAGCCCAACAGAAAGAGTTTACGATATGGAATACGGGCATTTTGTATATATGAATATGATAATTGAAAATAAGCAAATTCCCCAAACGGATGCTTGCTGGAGCTGCAACCACCCACCTTTGTATTATTTGATAGGAGCTGGGATTATAAGCATTTTTAATAAAATGGATCCATTTTACTCGCTTCGTTTTTTGCAGCAAATAGCAATGCTTTTTTCCTTTGTTTCTTTGGCATTTGGAGTGGCTTTGCTGTACAGATTATTTGTTGACAAAAAAATCTCAATATTGTCAAGTTTGCTCTTTGTGGTTTGGCCCGGTTTTGTTATAACCGCGCCTAGAATAGGGAACGACGTACCCTATTATCTTGGAGCCTTAATGTGCATGTTATTTGCTCAAATGTGGTGGAACAAACATAAAAGCAGGTATTTATTGCTTTCGTTTTTAGGTGCTGGCATTGCCGTGCTTTTCAAATCACCCGGTTTTGTTGTTTTAGGAGCTTTAGTTATTATGTTTATATGCGGAATATTTCGTTTTTGGGAGTTGCCTCGGCTAAAAATTATATTGGGGATTTTTGTTATAGTTTTGTTTTCTGCTATTGGTTCTCAGTATAGAATTGTTTCGGATTTTTTCCGCGACAAGGCACCGAGTTTGGCTGTTGTAAATGTAAATTCTGGTTTGAATGTTAAAACTTCTTTAGGGAGCTTTTTTTATTTTGATGCAAAAGACTATTTTATGGAGGCATACACAAGTACTTGGACCGACTCCGGTGGTAGGCAGTATTTTTGGAATTTTTTCATAAAGTCCACGTTATTTGGGGAATATTCGGTTTGGAATTCCAAATTGGGAAAAATTTTTGCGAGCGTATTGAATTTTATAAATTTAATCTTCTTTCTGTTAATTTTTTTTGGAATTGTGAATATGAAAATACGGAATTTGCCAAGCTTTTTGTTTTTTACGGCTTTAATTGCCAGTTTGATTTTCATAAGGGCACGATATTCTGTTAGCTGTATGCAAGATTTTCGCTACATAGCCCCAATTCTCATTCCTATGCTGTTATTTACTTTTGAGGGAACTCAAATTTTGCAAAATGTTAGATTGCGTTTAGGAATATATTTCAGTATGTTAATTTTTGTAGTTTTATCATTCTTGTTTATAGTATTGCCGGGGTTTTGATATGAGAATCATAAAAAAAATTTTGCGTGAGCCTTTGTTTTATTTGCTGATTTTGCTTGCGGCATTATATGTTGTGATAATTCCAACAAAAATGGAAATATCAGATATAAAAGTAACGAGAGATAATAAAACAGAAGTTATACAATTGCCATATTCGGTAGAAATGGGAAAAGATGAGGTTTTTTTGGTTTCTTTAAACTTATCAGTTAAAAACAAAAAAAATGCAAAATTTAAAATTGTTCCAGATGATTGCATTCAAGAAATTTTAATCAATGAAAAACAATTCCCTCTTGACGGCATTAATGGTCTTTGCGATTATTCAAACGGAAGATTCTTTGATTTTTCAAAATATGTTCAAGAAGGTTTGAACAGTTTTGAATTTAAAATAATAAATTCAGGTGGTCCTGGCGGGTTGCGAATGGAAACGTTATTCAATGGTTTTTATTCTTTAAATTTTATTCAATATGTTTTTGCTTTGTTCCTTTTATTTTCCGTTGCATTAATTCTGAGAAAATTTAAATTTAAATTAATTGCTATTTCTATTATATTGCTGGGAATAATTGCGCGTTTGGTTGTGTATTCATACACCGGTCCAATGCAAAATCCTTACGATATAGATGCGCATTTAGAGTATATAAAAATTGTTGCAGAAGAAAAACGCATACCCAAAATAAATGAGGGCTGGGCTACTTATCAGCCTCCGTTATATTACATTGTTTCTGCAATGGTAAAAAAAATTGCTGATAATTATGATCCTAGTTTAACTAACAGAGTTCAGCAGCAATTTAGTATGTTGCTCTCTTTTGCTTGTGTTATTTTTGGGGTAGCCTTAATAATAAATCTATTTGGAAACAGAGCCATAGCATATTTAACGGCTCTTGTATCGGTGCTTTGGCCCATTTCTGTGATGGCTGCTCCGCGTATAGGCAACGACAGTTTGTTTTATTTTGGTGCTTTATTTTGTATGCTGTTTGCTCAGAGATATTGGCATTTTCACAAAAACTCAGATATGCTCTTAGCTACTATTGGTGCATCCATTGCTGTTGCCGCTAAATCCAACGGTTTTGTCATTTTGGGCGTTTGGATTATTGTTTATGTCTTGAAAGTTTTATTTTCTTTAAAAATAGGTTCTTTGCGGGTATTGTTAATTTCCATATCCATAATGGCATTGTCTGTATGCCTTTCAAATTATAGAACCATTGTGGATATTTTTGAGAAAAATCGAGTAGAATTTATTCCAAATGCTGTCAGTTTGCACGGCGGGTTAAGAGTTCAAAGTACAGTTGGCAATTATTTATATCTCGATTTAAAAGATTATTTGCTTTTTCCCTATACTTCTGCTTGGCAAGATGAGGGCGGCAGGCAGTATTTTTGGAATTACACCATAAAATCATCTCTAAGCCTATATAAAGAAAATGGAATATGGAAGCATCCTGTTGGTAATTTTTTGTGTTCAATGTTATGTATTTTAGCCTTGCTTATTTTTATTCTTGCTTTGTGGGGTTTGATACATGTAAAATACAGAGAAATTCCACAAATGCTTTTTACAGTATTTTTATTTGTAGCGCTTATTTACCTTCGGGCTAATGTTCCATATTCATGTTCAAACGAATTTCGTTATATACTTCCCGTGTTGTTCCCGCTTGTTTATTTTTCCACACGTGGAGTTCAAATTTTGGCAAATTCACGGCTGAGAAAACTTTCATACATAAGTATGCTCGTTTTCGCCACTTTATCGTTTGTGTTTATTGTTGGACCAGCAGTTTAACCACCCTCATTCCATACAAAGGATTCCCAGCCTTTTCCCTATACAAACCCACCGCCTTTACAAAATGCGGAGCGAGTTCAAAATTTGCATACATGGAATTGGACTCACCATAAAGCCATTCGCCAACATCATCGTTTAATTTTTCTATTTCGCCGTTTTCCTTTGCTTGCTGCCATTCTTCCTTGGTTGGCAGGCGGTAGCCGGAGCGATTTTCCAAAACTTTTATGTTTGGTAGCCAAAAAAGAGAATCTTCTGTGAACACGGGTTTGCCGTATTGATAAAGAGTATCTAAGCCCTCTTCAAGCGACATTTTATTACACAGGAGAATCGCATCGTAATAACTTATGCCCGTATGCGAAAGCTCATGTTTGCCAATTTGCAAAATTGGAACAATGGTTTCCGAACTTGAAGAAATTTCTACCTCAGAACTAGAAGAAACCTCCATTTCCGAACTAGAAGAAATTTCCTCTTGAACCAGAGGAATTTCCACATATTCCAATTGCATGCAAGCGGTTAAAACCAAACCACCAGCCACTAGCATTTTTTTCATACCCACATCTCCCATTTTAAAAAATTTCCAAGCCAAAAATTTTCAGATAATTTGTTGCTAATAATACTCTCTGCTTTTGTACTGAATTTTATTTTTATTTTGAAAGGAAATTTCTCTGTGATAAAATTCTTTTTTCTCTTCAATTCAATGCTTTGTTCTAATGTAATGTCTTTTACGTCCACACGCATAGCCTCAGTTATGCTTGTACAAAATTTCCCTAAAAGCATCGAGTTGTTCAAATTCGCCTTGCCCAAAACAATGGGGCTTGGGTTTTCAATTCTAAGCGGCTCAAAACAATGAACGGATACTTGGGCATTTGGAAACATTTTTGAAAAAAAACATCTCAAATATTCTGGCGAGAATCTCTCATTGTAAGAGGCAAAACGATTTTTCCATTTTTCATTTCCCAGCTTTTGCAAGAAAAAAGAACTTCTCTCCAAAATGGCATCGAACCTCAGCATTGATATTTGATGCTGCAATGTATTTAAAAATTCCGAGAGAGCAAGGGAGTTTTCATTTTCTACCCTTATACCTCTCAAAAAATTATCCGGCAGGGGAGAGTCTGCACCAGTTAAACTCATTTCGTTTACGGCTAGCAAAACTTCCTCTTCTTTGGTTTCAACAAAATCTATATCCCCAAGCGGGTGTTTTAGCGAGTTGCTTGCGATTATACGCAGCTTTTTATCGCTTTTTTTCATTAAAAAATTAAATATCCATTCAAAAAAAGAACTCTTTATTCCCATTTCAACTCCATTCCAAAGGGTTCAATTCGCAAAACGAGTTCAACCAGCATATTGCATATAAAAATTTTTTTGAACAAGTAAAAAAGCATTTCTCCAAATACTTTTAAAATTCCCGGATTATCTATGGAACCCAGATTCATAATTATTTTTATGCTTGCGGCAGGAACAAGGCAGCCTTTGTGCACTGCGCTTTTGTTTTCCAAAGAAAGGCTTTTTATGCTCTGCACTAGATAATTCCTTTTTCCCTGTACATTCCAAAGCTGTGTTTCAAGTGCGTTTTTTAGAGCGTTGCCTTCAAAAAATTGCAGATAATTTTTTTGCAACAGGGCTAGAATTTGCCATTCCGCAGATTTACCACCAAGTGGAGGTGAAAATGGAGTTGCATTTAGCACGGAATAAATTTCGCACATTTGCATTGAAGAATTTTTTGCTTGCAAAGGAGAGCCTTGCTCCAAGGAGGTAGCCTCGTTGCCATCGCAAACAAGGGCAGAGATGGAGAGCGTGTCTGTGTTAGGGGTGGGGTTTGCAAAACTTATTTTTTCGGAACCATTATAGCGATATTCCATTTCTTTGAAATTTGCCTCTCCTGCATTCCCAGCCAAAACGCTGCACAGTTTTAGTATGCTTTGTCTTTTTTCCAGTGCAAGAACTTTCGCTTCAATATCGTTAAAGTTTATTAGGATTGGTTCCAGATTTTGCTTAAAGGTATTTTCTATTGGCAGAACATTGAGTTTGAAATTTTCTGTGCTTATATTAGAGAAAATTTCTTTTGGGATTTTTTTTGAAAAGCGAAGTTTGCTGGGCAATTCTTCCATATAAATATATCGGAATTTTTCTTCAAAGCAAAAAAAGTCCCTGCAAAGTTCCCAAGGATTTTGCGGTTTAGAGGTGATATAGGGCTTGGGGGTATGGCTCGCGTATTCCAAAATTAAATGCCACAAATTCCAGGCAAACTCACTTTCTCCTGCAATATAAATGATCCAAGGTCCGCTGCCGCTGCTTTCAAATTCAATGCAATCAAAGCCCCCAGAGTCTTGCACTGTTTTGGCAGATATAATTTTTTGTGCGGGCTTGAGTATATGGCTGCCTGCAACCCGCCAAAAGAATGGTTTTTCCTTTGGGTTCTTGCTTTTGGAGCATAGCAGGGCACCGCACGGAATTTCCCTTTTTTGGTTGTCGTTTGGCGAGGGTATAATTTCTGCGAGCGAGCGGCACGGCAACGGGAGCAGCAATTCCGGCGCAACGCTCTCCACAAAATCCCGTGCAATCTCATTCTCTGTCTCCGCCATTTCTTGGCGAATCCTAGCGGTTAGGGCAGCAAGCCCAGACAAAATTTCTGTTTGGTTCACAAAGAACCTCTTAATTGAGATAAAACAATAGTTTTACCTGCCGATATAATAAAGTCGCTCCCTTGTGGGTTAATATAGAAAACGCTGATTTAATCGCTAGGCTAGTAGTTAGTGGCTAGTGGGGAGTGGTAAAATCTCAGAAACCAGTATTTTTGGGACGGCTACTAACTACTTACCACTAGCCACTCCCATTATTTATATTTAGATTATAAATGCTAAACCTAATCCTAAAACTCCTCGTCCTCTCTTGGCGGGTGAAATTTGAAAAGCCTTTGCCAGCAGGCGAGCCTGTTGTGATAGGTTTGTGGCACCAAGATTTGCCTGCTTGCTTGGCGGCTTTTAAACGTAGGAATATAGCGGTTTTGATAAGCAAAAGCGATGATGGAAGCAAATTCGCAAAACTCTCTAAAAGCCTTGGCTACGATGTTTTTAGAGGTTCGGGCAGCAGGGGGCAAAGCGAGGTTAGGCATTTGCTGAAAGCCTTGGCTGAGGGTCGCTCGGCAGGCATGGCTTTAGATGGTCCAAAGGGACCGGCACTCATAGCCAAACCCGGTGCAGAGTGGCTCTGTCGCAAGGCTTTGGTGCCGCTTGTGGAGGTTAATGTAAAATATAGCCGCGCATTTAGGCTAAAAAAATCATGGGACAAAACCTTTATCCCTTTGCCGTTTAGCAAAATTTCTATATTCCTAAATAAAAGAATATGACGTTTTGGATTACTGGCAAAGGCGGTATGCTTGGGCAAGATTTGTGTGCTCTCGCAAAACAAGGCTTTAAAGTTTTTGAAAGCGATAAAGAAGTGGATATAACAGATGAAAATGCCGTTATGGATTATATTCACGCAAACAAACCAGATATCATAATTAACTGCGCAGCATATACCGCCGTTGATAACGCAGAAATGCAAACAGAGCTTAACCACAAAATAAACGCCCTTGGTCCAGAGGTTCTGGGTAAATGCGCTGCAAAAGCTGGCATAGGCGTTGTGCATATTTCCACAGATTATGTTTTAAGCGGTTCTCCACCCGTGCCGCTAACAGAAGATGCACCCATAAACCCCATAAATGCCTACGGCAGCGCAAAAGCCAAAGGCGAAGCCTTGCTTGCACAGGCAAACCAACTTCACTGGATAGTTCGCACGGCTTGGCTTTTTGGAATTAAAGGAAAAAATTTTGTTAGCTCAATGCTAAACCTAATGCGAACAAAAGAGCAAATTTCCGTTGTGAGCGACCAGTTTGGAAACCCAACCTGGACTGGGGACTTGGCGGCGGCAATACTGAAAATAGCAGAAAACCCCAAAAATCCTGGCATATACAATTTTACAAACGAAGGCATAGCAAGCTGGCACGAATTCGCAGTGGAAATACAAAAACAAGCACTTGAAAAAAAACTGCTAAGTAAAGCAATACCAGTGCTGCCAATTTCAAGCTCCGAGTGGAAGAGTGCCGCAAAACGCCCTTTGTGGTCTGCTTTGGATAAAACCAAAATAAAAGAAAATTTTAATGTGCAAGTACCTTTATGGCAAAATTCACTCTCTAAATATTTGGCTCTTGAAACATGAACGACTCTTGCAATGTAGTTTCTGCTTTTTGTACGTCTGCCGTTCAAGAGAGAATATTATTTTTATACGACAATTTGAATAAGCAGGGACTTTTGCCTGCCGAAATAAACTATAAGCAGAGCAGTTTCAACACAAAAAACAATAATCTATTTTTTATTTCCTATAATCAAAACACAAAGCCAGGTCTCCAAAACCTTATGAGCAGAATGGATTTAAAAAAAAGCCAAATTGTTATTATTTCTTGCGAAGAGGAAAATTATTTTGATTTTGCTGTTGAATACGAAATATGCAATATAGTGCACATAAACAGATTGAACGAAACCATATTGCTTGGAATCACCAAAAGATTTTTGAGGCAAGATTTGTGTTTGGAGTCTTTTTTTGAGCATAGCGAAAAAAAATTTGACAAGGAATATTTACTTTCGGGCAATATTTGCACTCAAAATTTGATAGAAACCACTTTTGCGGATTTTATAAGCAAAATTCAGAATCCTGTGAAAAATACATTCATAATAAATTGCCATGAATTGGTGACAAATGCGCTTGCTTATGGAGTTTTGGGAATAACTTCCAATGCCAGGGACAAAAGAGTTTACGATATTGGGAAATACGTGGACATTCCGGTTGGCAAGGAAATAAAAATCCATTTGCTTATGAACGAAGATTTATATGGAATATCTGTTACAGATAAATCTGGTACTTTAACTTCAAAAAGAATACTTGAACGCATAAGGCGGCAGTGCATTGTTGCAGGAGAAACCATTCCGCAGGGGATAGAAGACTACACGGGGCGAGGGCTTGCCATTTTAAGCCATCACGGAACATTGGTTTTTTCCATTAAGCCCGGCGAATTTACCTCTGTTTCTTTGATTAGCCACATCAAGGAGCCTTTTGAAAAAAAGTTCATTTCCATTTTGGCAACAGAATTGTGATGGCGTATCTTTTACTGTGTAGGGTTTGGAATGCTTTGATTGCGGCAGGCGTGTGCGTGTGTTCCTTTTTTATTATTAGAAATAATTTTGAAATAAATTATTATGAGGTTCTCTTTCTATCTCTTGGTATCTTTTTTTTGGTGTGTTTTGCCAATGCCCACAACGATATTATAGATTTTGAAATAGATAAAATAAACCGCCCAAAGAGACCTTTGCCAAGCGGCAAAATAAGCGTTAAAGCGGCTTATAGAGTGCTTGGTATTTTGTTATTTTTCACTATGTTTTTTGGCATTCTGGCAGGGGTGAAATTTGCCTTTTTGTTTTTATTTGCCATTTTACTGAGTATTGCATATAACCGATTTTTGAAAGGCTTGCCATTAATTGGGAATTTCACGGTTGCCCTGCTTTCAACAACTCCTGTGATTATCCCGATAATAAATTTTGGCTTACCCCAGCCAGAACTCTCCGTTTTGACGTTTTTTGCCTTTATGCTCACCTTTGCGCGTGAAATTACAAAAGATATTGAGGATATGGAGGGCGATAAGTCAAAAAACTTAAAAACCTTTCCTTTGCTAACGAGCATAAATCTCTCGCTATTCCTAGTTTTCATAATTCATTTTCAATGCCTTTTCCAAATTGCCATGTTCAAGCCCTTTTTGCTAATTGGGGCAGCCCCCTTTATAGCCCTTTCCGTTATTTTTGCGATTTTAAAGAAATGGCATCTTTCCCAAAATATGCTCAAATTGGCAATGTTAGGGGGGCTGATTACTTTTTTACCCCCTTAAAATCACACAAAAAAGCCCTTTTTTGGCTAATTTTCACAAAAAATCTTCCATATTAGCAAAAAATATCTATATTTATGTTGGGAGTATTATCCCCACAAACCGCTATTGGAGAACTATGACCATACAGGAGCAGCAACATATTAAGCAAAAAGGCTACGCAGAGGCAGTGCGCTACATTGCCAATGCTAAGGATGTTTTGCAAAAAGCTGGTTTTAAAGATGGTCGCTATGCAGATTCCAAATATGTGCGTATGGCTTGTGGCACGGCATATAGCGGCGTGTTGATTGCCATTGAAGCGTGGCTTAAACTCAAAGGTGTTGATTTTTCCGAGATTGCCAAAAACAAAAATAAACGCAAAAACATTGAGTTTTATAAAAATAATGTTGCGTCACTAGATGGCAAGCTAAAAGGTTATTTGGACGATGCCTATCAAGTTTTGCATTTAGATGGCTATTACGATGGCTTGCAAAATATTAAGGTAATTAAAGAAGGCTTTGTGGCAGCGAAATATATCGCGGAACAAATAAAACCTGTGGGGGCAGCGCAATGACCAAGAAAGCCCACCAAGATACTAACCAAGAGAATTACGCACAGGTTGTGCGTTATCTTGATAATGCTAGGGAAGATTTGCAAAAGGCTGGAGTTGGCGAAGATAGTTATCTTTATAAAGACAGAAAATATGTTCGCAGGGCAAGCGGAACGGCTTATAGCGCGGTGCTTATGGCAGTTGATATTTGGCTTGGCGCAAAAGGCATTGTGCCCACAAAAAAAGAGCGCAAGTCCATTGACTTTTATAGAAATCATTTGAGAAAATTAGACATGAAAATGCTGAATTATTTGAATGCGGCTTATGACTCATTCCACTTGGGCGGTTACTACGACGGTAATCTCTCCAGAGGGAATATATCAGATGGCTTTAAAGCGGCAAATTCAATTGTCAAAAGACTTCACCCATACCCGGAGGCTCTATGAACCCCGTAAAAACACTGTGTTTTACATTTTTCCTGGTTGCTTTGCTTGCAGCAAGCGCGGCAGCTCAAACTGTTTACTTTTACCCGCCAGATGATGCCAAGTGGATAGCAGGCAGAAGCTATATTCATAATGGCAGTGTGGCTACACCTCTTGAAATTGACTCAACTAGGTGCGGTTGGTATAGGGTTAACGTTCCTACTGGTAGCCCGCTTAGAGATTATGCTCAGTTCTGGCTTGGGAGCAAGGGTAAAGATAGGATTGGTGGCAAAGGAAGGTTGGAAACCGATTTTGATGACCTTAATGAATTTAATAGTACTGCGGGCAACGTTTTTCCTCTGGGAGATATATTTACCCGTCTTGGGAATAACATTTTCTTTATAGCAGATGAAGCAGATCCAAGTGACCCAAACGCAGGCTGGTATAACTCAGACCAAAACCAGATAGATGATAGCCGCTGCAGATTTGAACTCGCCGCCTTTATTTACGACACCGATCCAGCGGTTCACCCAGATTTCAGCTGTGGTTTGTGGGATAAGGCTGGAAACGGTCAGGGCAACGGTCCTGAAACTTTAGCGGCGTGCGCCGAAGATGGGGTTGCCAACAAAAAAGGACAATGCTTAGGTGTTATAAGGGGTTTGGCAAAAGCAGATTTGGATCCTGTATCAAGAAAAATTCAATGTGGCAACTGCACAAAGAATCAGTGCTGGTCAGATGCAACTCGTTTCGAGCAAGCTTTTAGATCCACTCCCGGCGTTAATGTTGAGCGTTGCTACAATATGCCTTTTACGCTGGTAAAATCTGGTAGCTCCAGAGGCAGCTACGAATTTGACAGTGATAAACTAATGAATGCACAGGGCAATCTTGTGGGCGGTTTTTTCCCAGATATTTTGAATACGGATGCGGGTTTAGCACAGGGTGACTATAGTGGATGCCCCAAGTGCTCCACCAAACGCTCGGCAGATAGATTCAATCTCATTGATTCAACAAGAGGCGGATGGGAAAAATGGGCAACAAAAGCTCAATACGATGAACTCGTAAGCGCATTCTATGAATACAAAAGCAAAGATGGTGATTTCGCAGATGCAAAAACGCCCAAAAAGCATGCCCTTGTTCCGTCAATAGTTGATGCTAACGAAGGTGCTGAGGGTGACATTTACGATTGGACATGCCGAAGAAAAGGTACGGCTTGCAGCAATGGCGGTCCGGGTGCCGGGAATAATCGTTGGACGTGGTATTTACATGGAAGCACACCGATCAAAAATGATTATGGCGATGATAAAACGACATTTGATAGCCGTGCCAAAGCCAATCAGCATTTCTGTTTTGAAAGCCATGCAAAGTTTTTCTATGACCCAGCGCAGAAATTCTATTTCAGCGGTGATGACCCGATTTGGGTTTACATAAACAACAAGCTGGTTATAGATTTGGGCGGCGCTCACTTGGCTGCTCCTGACCACGTGGACTTGAATACCTTGGGACTAGAAGAAGGCGAAGAATACCCCATAGACATATTCTTCTGCGACCAACGCACAGTAAACTCAAACGTGCGCATAAGCACCAATATGTACATAGCTCAAAAAGCAGCTTTTTATGAAGACAAAGATAATATAAAGTCCGAACTTCCATTGTGTGCAGCCATACAGAAAGGAGCCGATTGCGCCAGCAAAATGGGCATGGGAGGTGCAGATGGGGAAAAGTGCGGAAATCGTCTTATACAAGATGGTTATACGGTTGATTTCTATCTGGTTAGGAAAGGCACCACAGAAACTATAGAACTGAATCCAACTAAAAATCCTGATTGCAAAAGTGATGGCAGTGCTACTGCTTTCACCTGCTATAATGGCATAAAGGTGAACAACGCCGTTTATACCTGCGGAGGCAGAGGTCAATGCAAAGGCAACCCGGAAGCAGCTTCCAAAGTTAATTTAACTGGAAACTTCACCGTATATGCACGTCTTATGGAAAATGGCGTACAAGTGGCTGGCACCAAAGCCATACCAATAGATGCCTTCAAAACAGAAACCAAGATGAACATAATTTGGGGCAACTCACTTAGCGAAGACGAGAAAACCAGAGCGCCATTGAACGATGCTTATGGCAACATAACCACCAGAAACCAAACCATAATTGCCGGCAAGCGCACCCCAATTTACATAGCCACAGGCAACTGGGCAGACCAAACTTATGCCACCTTCCTTTATGATAATGATCCGGAATTTGTAGGCGGCTGCTCAAAAAGTTATGCTGTTACAGTTTCTGGCGGCACGGGGCTAAAAATGTTCGAAAACGCAACCGACCCCACTCCGAAAAGCTCTGGATGTCTTCCCGATGAAGGAATAGCTACATTGTGGGTAGAGGGCGATTTTGGCATGGAAGATAATAAGGAATACGTTCTGAATGTTACAACAGAAAGCGCCGATGCACCTTCCTTGCATATAACCATACGCCAGCCTATGCTCAGGTTCACCGACCAAAGCTATGCAAACGCAGTATCTCCAAATGGATACGATAAATGGGCAACAGGTACAGATAGAAAGCCGCCTTTTGTTGGCAGCCCTCTGGATGTTTATCTTATAGCTTGGGATCCGGCTAGAAACGAAGTTTGCAGTCACTGCAGTTTCCCGCTCACACAAAGTGCATCAGCCTCTGCTGGTTGCAAACCAGGGATTGCAAACCCTCTCGTTGAAAGCGATGCTGGGCTAAGGCTAGAAGGTGGCAAAGTGGCAACTTATTTGCACGGTAAAGAAGACACTGGCGATGCGGGATGCACAGCTACTTGGGTTGTTTACGGTCTCAACAAAACTGCCACCACAGCGCAGTGGACTGGGCTAAGATTCAGAGATGCTCCTGTGCCAATACCTACGAAAAGCTTGATATTCGATAGAAACGGAGATGGCATTGGAGATAGCGTTTATATTGAATTTAACAAATCCTTCTCTGCTTCTGGCAAAGGCGATAGTTTGTTGCCCGCACTTTTGGAAGTTACTTGGGAAAACGGAAATACCAAATATTTCCACGCGCCAGGTCCTACTCCAGAGCAATTGAAAGACAGAGCTTATATAGCGAGTCAGTATAGAGATCCGGGTTTCTTTGCTAGGAATCGCCAATACTGGAACCAGTGGATAAAGAAAGACAGCATAATAGAAATAGCAGAGCCGCTCACCAGATTCTCCAAAGATATTCTAACATCTGGAAGAGGCAACGTTAATAGCTGGATACCATTCATTGACCAAGAACACTGCATTGGTGGCACTTGCGGAGAGAACGCTCTTCAATACAGTTCCAATCCAAGTGCTTTGATAGACAAAATTTCGCCAATCGTGACGAAAGCTGAATACGTTTATGCTGCAAATAACAAGACAAACTGCGAAGCAAACAATAATCCTGGTTGCCGCGAAATTCTAACTGTTTATTTGTCTGAACCTATATTTGCTGGTCCAGAAGCCACAGATATGACTTTGGTGAAGAATCCATTTAGCTATTGCCTTGGACACAGCCAGAATACCACTAGCTCTAGCTGCCCCACGGTCAAGTTAGATACTGCTCAGAGAAACAGTTTGACATTTGACAACTTAGGTTGGGCTTGGGAACTTCCCAAGGAGCAAGACTATGCCACCAACGTGACATATAAAATCACCAAAGGGCTTAACGTAATGGCTCAGCCAGGCGCTGCCAAAGGCGATAGCGTTGTTGAAGCGGTTTATTATTCTTGGAAACCCGATGGCTTTAACAGAACACGTATGCCACAATCAGATGACTGGGTGAAAATCCGTCCGTTTGGTTCTGGCTTTGTGTTCCAAGATGCTGAGGGCAATGGCGCTAACCCAAGAGAAAGAGGTGTGCTCATAACAGGAACCAATCCTTCCAAGAAGAGACCAATCAGGATAGCGAAAGTTGACCCCAATGCTCCGACTATGAATGGCATATTCACTCCTGGCGATCCGGGCTACTTCCCGCCTCCTTGGTTAAATCCAGATGCAGAAAGAGCGGCTCAAGGTTTGTTCCAGCCCGGCAATGTATCTGAATTCTTGCCAGTGCCAAAGCACATCACGCATCCCGATAGCATAAAGGCTTACTTCCCAGGCTCGGTTGGAACTCTATTTGATATTGCCGATAAGTTCCACAACGATGTGAACAACTTCTTGGATGAGTGCGAAAAGCGCGAAGCCACTGGTGCTGTCAATATTTGCACAGATCGTGCTGGCGCTAGGCTCACCAAAGATAATATTGCAAACGTGGTGACTGCAAAAGCAACTGCCTACTATCACACTAATCTGGGCGATTATGTAGCTCACAGAGACCCTGTTTATGCAGATTGCACAGCAGAAATTTTCAAAAATTCTGAGGTTGCTGGTGGCGGTAACTGCTACACCAACGAATATAACTTCTATTTGGCTTGGGATTTGAAAGCCAATAACAATAGATTCGTTGGAGCTGGCGCTTATGTGGGAGTTAGCAAGTTCTGGATGGAGATAACATACTATGATGGTGGCAAAAAGAAGACCAAAAAGCTTAGCCAGCAAGAGTTCATAGATATGTTTGGTGTTAGGAGAACCAGGTAAAAATGGATTTTCTATATTTAAAGTGAGGTGATTATGAAAACAAAATTCTCTTTTTTAGCGCTGCCCTTGTGCCTAGGCTTCGTTTTAACCTTGGTGCTTTCCGCTTGCTCCACTGGTAACGAACCTTCTGGTGGAGGTAACAGCAGCAGTTCTGGTGCTGTTTACACGCCATCTTCTAATGTGTACAACCCAGGGGTAGTGGAAATAAGAGGTTTTGAGTTAGACCAAACAACCAGCTCAGATAAAGTATATGTATCTGGCAAGGTAGAGGCAACAAAGGCTGAGCCTATAGTTAGGATTGAGTTTAAAACCGGCGGTTCTGGCTGGGTTATTTTCAACGATGCTCCAGTAACAGGTCCCATAAACTTGCCGGGCGTAACTAGCGTTCAGTTATCCGATGCCAAAATAGATTTAACAAATCCATCCATACCTTGCGGCACTCATAGCCTAACAGTTGAAGCCTGCATAGACGCAAAGTGCAGTTCAGATAAGATGGCAAGAGATACCAAACAATTCACAAAGCCAGAAACGCTGTGCGCTATTTCTTCTAGCGGCGAGGTTTCCTCTTCTTCCGAAGCTGTATGGGTATTTGCGCCAGGTCAAGATGAAAATGTTCCTCTAAACGGTACAGTACAGGTAGGTTCTGGCAGCTTTAAGCTATCTGGAGACGATGGTCAGCCAGATATGGAAGTTTACGGCGGCAAAGTAAGGCCTGTAATTGCTTTAGGCGCAGATGATGTTGAGCCTGGCAAATCTTATTCTAGCAAAGAAAGCCTTTTGGGAAGCACGCCTGCCACTGAGATTAAGTTGAGCAATATCAGGTGTGGCGGCGATCCGTGCGTGGTACAAAATGGAGATTATTATCTCATTTATTTAGACGGCGGCGATAAATATTTAGTGCAGTTTAAGAAAGCAGCTGGTTCTTCGTGGCCATCTTGGCCCAAGGCGTGTACATTCTGGAGAGCAACGGTAAGTCCGTAAGGAGGAGTTATGCAAAAAAAGCTAAAATCATTGCTTGTGCTCGCTAGTTGTACTATGGCGGCAACCGTTGTTATACTAGCTTGCGGTGATGGTGTTCCAGACCTAATTGAAGAAGGTGAATTGAAAGTGAATATAGATCAGTCCACGAGTACTATTATAGACAAAATTAAAGGTAAAGATACCACTATATGGGATCCAAACTATGTGCCACCTTCTTCATGGGAAGTGCCTATTAGCAGCAGCGAAACACCTATACCGCAAAGCAGCAGCGACACACCTGTGGTACAAAGTAGCAGTTCCGGTGGCGGTTTGCCACCCATAACAACAAGCAGCTCCAGTGCACCACCATCTGAGGTGAGCAGTTCGAGCAAGCCAAGCAGTAGCAGTGCATCAGCACCAGCACCTGCGGGTGGTTGCAAAGAAAGCAATCCAAAAGGAGGCTTCACCTGCGGCTGGGATGGATATACAGCGGGCTCTGTTTTAGTCCCTGGCAAACTACTAAAGCCAGCCGCCGCAGCTCCGCCAGCTGGTTGCACCGATATAGCATGGAAATTCGCCCCAGACACCACCCAAATGGCTCAGGTCAATGCCTGCAAGGCACTACCAGCCGAAGGCGTTACCGCCGAAGGTTCCAGAAACTACGTTCTATTCGCCGAACTAACCTGCGATGATGGCAAACACACAACCGCTTGCAATCCAAAAGCTGGCTGGTCATCTAAGAGAGCGCCAGAGATAAGTGGAACGTGTAAATGGGATAGAACCCCACCATCAACTACAACAGCCAGAGGTTCAAAACCAAGCGGAATAACTATATCAGATCCAGATAAGGTTTGTTCCAGCCCCACCGTAGATTATATATATGACGATAACAAAAAGTGGGATGTAGCTACTGGAATTCTCAAAGAATGGAAAGACTGGGGTAAAAAGGACAAAAAGACGTATTCAGACGTTACACCTACCCTAAACTGCCCAGCTTATCCTGCAACTGTTACGCTACCAGTGTGCCCAGCATTAGAAGTAAGTGCTGGTGCAGATTATATAATAGAATGTAAAGGTAATATGGATGCTGGTTGTGGAGGTGATGCTAAAAAGAAGGTCACTTTGAAAGCTGATGAATGCGTTGAAGTAAGTATTATGGGTTGGGACAATCAGTATCATACGCCTACGGTAGGAATGAGATGCGATGCACAAGGAAGTGGAGGTACTCCATCGTTTGTTGTATCTGTGAATGGAAAGAACTCAACGATTAGTGGAAATGGTCTTGTAACTTTAGGGACAATAAAGGTAGGTGATAATGAATTTGGTACCTTGTGTTTAATTAGTATCACTGGTGCAAGTAGCATTACCTGTAATGGTCCCACTCAGTAAGCGATTAAACTGTCTTCCCCTCCCCTGGGGGTGGGTGAGGGGAAGATTCTTTTTTCGGCTTTTTCAGCCACGTCTGCGGAATTGGACCGCAGTTGAGTTGTAAATGCCGAAGCCTTTTCTTTATTGACGTATCGCAACAATCCATTATCGTACCAATTTGAAATAGCATCCAATAATCTATTCTTTGGATATACACTTCGTATAGAGTTTATTTCAATGTTTTTGTTATATTTGCCCTTATGGTTCATTTCCATAGCCACGACAAAAATCTTTCATTCATAGCTTTTGGAGAATTTAAAATATAGAAAGCCAGAACCCTATTTTCAACATAAATGTAAAAATGCACAATTATGCAACAGATAGTTGCATAATTACGATTTTAGGATTTTTTTTCCGTTTTTTTACGTCTAATATGTAACAGAAAAAGAACTAGAGGTTTTTATGGAAAAAGAAAAGGCAGTGCCTTGTGGTGGTGGTTGGAATTTTGTATATTATAAGGAGGATTGATATGGACAGCGATGAATTTAGCCGCTGGTTTAATTTTGAGGAAGAAGTCTTATATGAGTGGGATGAGGAAAAAAGGAAAGCTAACATTCTGAAACATGGTTTGGATTTTAGGGAAGTTGAAAGCGTGTTTCGGGATCCATATCGTTTAACGATGGAAGATACAAGTAGTTGTGGTGAAATACGGTTTAAAACAATAGGTATGTTGGCTTCTAAGATTGTAGTGGTAGTAGTTGTGCATACAGAGAGAAATGAGGTTACTAGAATTATTTCACTTCGTTTTGCAACAAAAAAAGAAAGGAGTTTGTATAATGGCAATGGTTAGAATGACAGCAAAAGAAATGCGAGAAAAATATCCTTTAACTTCTGAGAGGATTAAGGAGTTGGAGTTACTTTCTCAAAACGAACCGGATCTTAGCGATCCTGATAATCCAGAATTGAACAAAGAATTTTGGAAAAAAGCACACAGACCAGTATTTGTCAAAAACAAAGAGGTGATATGACTAAATGAGCTTACTTAAACAACCCCATAAACACTTCGCTATACTTAACAATAAGACCAGAAAACACAACGCTCACCATAGTCATTAGCTTCATCAAAATGTTCAACGAAGGACCTGCTGTGTCTTTGAAAGGATCTCCAACGGTATCGCCTGTTACAGCGGCTTTGTGGGTGTCTGAACCTTTGCCGCCAAAGTTGCCTTTTTCTATGTATTTCTTGGCATTGTCCCATGCGCCGCCGGAATTATTCAGCATAGTCGCAAGGGAAAAACCAGCCGCCAAACTGCCAGCTAAAAGACCGAACACTCCTGGGACACCTAAAATCAAACCAACCAAAATGGGAATTATAACAGCCATCAAAGATGGCAAAACCATTTCTCTTTGCGCACCAGCTGTACTAATTGCAACGCAACGTGCATAATCTGGTTTGCCTGTTCCATCCATAATGCCTTTTATTTCGCGGAACTGGCGGCGAACCTCTTCCACCATTGCGCCTGCCGCCCTGCCTACTGCTTGAATGCTCATTGAACAGAAAAGGAAAGCCATCATAGCTCCTATAAATAATCCACATAGCAAAGTTGGGTTCATAAGAGTTAAATTATATGCAACAAGAAAATCAGATATATTCGCATTGTGCGCAACCAAGCCCATCAATGTTCCATCTGCATTTATTGCCCTGTTTCCATTGTCTATAATTCTAATTGCAGGGTTTGAAGAAAAGGAGTTTGCGAGATTCTCGCTAGTACTGGCAAATACAACAGAACCGGCTTTGAATGTACCGTTTGAACTTTCCGCAATTTTTCCAAGCCAGAGTTTTACCTCTTCTATATATGCTGCCAAAAGCGCAATAGCAGTTAAAGCGGCAGAGCCAATGGCAAAGCCTTTGCCGGTTGCGGCGGTGGTATTACCTAGCATATCAAGCTCATCTGTGCGTTTGCGAACTTCTGGAGGAAGCCCGCTCATTTCTGCGTTTCCGCCTGCGTTGTCTGCTATGGGTCCAAAGGCATCGGTTGCAAGAGTTACGCCAAGGGTAGAGAGCATTCCAACTGCGGCAAAGCTAACACCGTAAAGTCCCATAGATAAATTGCCAAAACCACCTGCAAACCCAAATGCCAAAAGAATTCCAACTGCTATGCAAACAACGGGAAATCCTGTGCTTTTCATTCCAACAGATATGCCTTCTATTATTGTGGTTGCATGACCAAGCCTTGCTTGACTTGCAATGCTCTGCGTTGGTTTATATATATCTGATGTGTAATATTCCGTGAATTGCCCTATTATCACTCCAACCACCAAGCCAGAAACCACGGAGCCAAAAATGCCCCAAGTTATCAAGCCTAGTGCTGCCATTACTGCAACTGCTGCCAAAATCAAAACAGAACTACCGAGCGTTCCAACTAAAAGTGAACGCAACAAATTTTTAGAACTCACCTCTTCTTTTGTGCGAACCATCATTATGCCCACCAAAGAAAATAAAATCCCAAGTGCGGCAACAAACATAGGGGCAAGTATCAATGCATTTGCATCATTTCCTAGCTGCGGCAAAACAGCACCTAGAGCCGCAGTAGCTAGAATGGAACCGCAATAGCTCTCATATAAATCTGCACCCATTCCTGCAACATCTCCAACATTGTCCCCAACATTGTCTGCTATGGTTGCCGGATTGCGAGGGTCATCTTCTGGAATGCCTGCTTCTACCTTGCCAACCAAATCTGCGCCAACATCTGCGGCTTTTGTATAAATGCCGCCACCAACACGGGCAAACAAGGCTTGAACGCTTGCACCCATTCCAAATGTAATCATAACTGCGGTTATTTCAACCATTTTATGTTCTGAGGTAAAACCAAATATGTGATTGTCAAAAACATAGTTCAGCAACATGAACCAGATAGAAATATCCAGCAAACCAAAGCCTACCACAACGAGACCCATAACCGCGCCGCCACGGAAAGCTATTTTCAGTGCGCTGTTCAAGCTATGCATAGCCCCATTTGCGGTTCTGCTGCTTGCGCTTGTAGCGGTTTTCATGCCCAAAAACCCGCAAAGCCCAGAAAAAAAGCCTCCAGTTAGGAAAGCCACCGGAACAAATGGGTTTTGGATGCCAAGTACCGCAAGCACTACTAAAATAAAGAACAAAACCACGAATACAAGCGAAACGGTTTTGTATTGGCGTTTTAGATAAGCCATTGCCCCTTCGCGCACGTATTGGGCAATATCTTTCATTGTTTGATTGCCTTCGGGCTTTTTCATAAGGTTTTTATAAAAAACCAAGGCACAAATAAGAGCGACTATGGCAGAGGCCGGGACCAGAAACCATATTTGGGAGAGGGAAAACATGGGTTATAATATAGAAAACTTATTTCTGTATGCAACGAACACTGAACAAGTAGCTCTTATCGTCTCTATCGTAGAGTATCTCATCGTTGTCGTAATACATGTTCCTGCTGTAGGCGTAGTTGCTATTGAACTCGGAGGAACTCCACCAAAAGCCGTAGTTGCCGATATTGCTAAAATAGCCAACCGAATTGCTGTAGCCACCTGGCAGGGCGGAAAAGCCATACTTGTCTTCGCCATTGCCACCTCCGTTCCATTTGTTATTTGATTTTAAATATTTGCCAGCAGTAGAGCTAGTGTAAGGGCTTAATGTATCGCTTGTGCCGTCTATATAACGATACAGATCGTCCCAGTCAGCGTTGCTCGGCAAATACCAGCCTGAGGGACATGCCGACATTGCAGCAGACCAATTATACAACCTACCATAAGTATCGCAGTTGCTTTCTTTATTATTATAGCATACGCTGCCGTTTACATCATGGTTAATGTTCTCAGCCATCCATGTTTGTTTGTTAATTTTAACGGTTCTATAGGTTTTACCCTGATATAAAAGCGAACCGCTATCAGAAGACTCATCGTTATTGCCACAGCCTAAAATTGCAATAACTGCGAATGTTGTTATCAAAAAGTTTCTCATACATTTACCTCCAAGTTGAGACCTATTCTTAACGCTTAAACCCATAATTCCAAGCCCACTGTTCTGGGTGTTTCAAAACCCAGTTTTCTAGTGTTTTTGCAATTTCCTTTTTGTCAATTTCTGATTTTGGCTCATAAATTCGTTCAAAACGAATTATGTGTTCGTTATTTTTCTTGAATGTTATAAAAAGCACAAGACTTGCGCCTAGTTTGTTAGCCGTTAGGGGAAGGTCTAGAAATAAAGGGACATCATCGCCCAAAATTTTAAAATTCTCGCCTTTGCCTTTTGACTGGTCTGCCATTACCGCTAAAATTTCCTTGCTCCTAATGGCATTTTTCAAAATTTTAGGGACTTGATAATCCTTTGCAACTCTTATTTTTTGCGTTGCCCTTATGCTTGTCAAAAATTCGTCTAGCTTTGCATTTCTAAATTCAGAAACCACCAGATTAACCATGTTTTCGGTTAAATGCTCTAAACACCTATGCAGCATTTCAAAAGCTCCTAAATGGATGCTTGTGAAAACAATGGAATTTTTGCCTATTTCATTTTTAATTAAATCAAAATTTTCAAATTTCATCGGAATTTTTTTATTTTGCAAAAATCTTAAACTATCCAGCCCGTTGAAAAAAAGATTTTTATACACCATTTTTGGCTTTATTTGCAAGTTTGCCGATTTTAACCTCTCCGCTATGTACTTTTTTTCTTTTCTAAACTTTATCAAATAAATTGGATAAAATAATTCAAACATCGCATTTTCGAGAAAATGCGGCAGGTGCGTTAAAATGAAAGCTAGAATTTTAAGAAGCATAATTGTTTATAACATCTTGCACAGCACTCGCATTAGCCGGAAGCCGGTGTATTGCGTTTGAGTACTTTGGTGAAATGCCCTCCAGTTTTTGTTCGTGATAGCCAGATTTGAATTCGGAAAATTTCAAGCCGTGGGCGGTGCTTATAACAACAACGCTTTCTTCGCTTGATATAATGTTTTTTTCGCGCAACTTAAACAACGCGCCCAAGGCAACGCCTGTGTGTGGGCAGGTGTAAAGACCTATTTTGTCTGCACGGTGGGCGGCATCGGAAAGTTCTTGCTCGGAAACTTGCTCAACAATTCCATTGTAGTTTTTTATAGCTTGCTCGGCTTTTGGGTAGCTAACGGGGTTGCCTATTTGAATTGCGCTTGCCAAAGTTTTTTTGGCTTGAACAGGTTCAAGTTTATTGAAATCTCTTTTATATGCTAGGTAAAATGGATTGGCATTTTCTGCTTGGGCAACCATTATGCGAGGTTTTTTGTTTATTAAACCCAGCTCCAGCAAATCGTCTATGCCTTTTGCGAGAGCGCTCACATTGCCCAAGTTGCCGCCCGGAATAATCAAAACATCGGGAAGTTGCCAGCCCATTTCTTGGCAAAGCTCATAGCTGATTGTTTTTTGCCCCTCTATGCGGAGGCTGTTCATTGAGTTTGCCAAATAAATGCTTTTGTCTGCGGTCACTTCTTGAACAATTTTCATGCAGCCGTCAAAATCTGTGTCTAAGGCTAAAACGAGGCTACCGTTTGAAATGGGTTGCACAAGTTGCGCAACGGAAATTTTTCCGGCTGGCAAAAACACAATGCTTGGAATGCCAGCCCTTGCGCAATATGCAGAAAGAGCCGCAGATGTATCTCCTGTGCTTGCACAGGCAACTGCTTTTATTTTGACTTTGTTCTTTATCAAATGATTAACCTGGCTAACCAAAACGGTCATGCCCAAATCTTTGAAACTACCTGTGTGTGAATTTCCGCACAATTTCACGTGCAGGCTTTTCACCTTTATTTCTTGTGCAAGTTTTTCCGCATTGAAAAGAGGGGTAAAACCTTCTTGAAGTGTTACTATATCTTGGGCAGGGAGTTCAGGCAAAACGAGTTCTCGCTTGCTCCACACACCGCTTAAATCCGCAGGCGCAAAACTTGTGCGGCGGCTTGTGAATAAATTTTTCCATTCTTCAGGAGAGCGAGTTTTCCAAGCATCGCGGTTATGGTTCACTTCTAAAAGAGAGCCATCTTCGCCTCTGTAAACAACCTGCGACAAAGGGTATTTGTCGCTGCCGTTTATGCTTTTGAACTCTGCGTGAAACATAAGTTTAATCTTTTATCACAAGTTCAACCCTGCGATTTCTCGCCTGACCTTCTTTTGTTTTGTTGTCTGCTACAGGTTTTGTTAGCCCATAGCCAATGGCTTTCATACGATTTGCGGCAACGCCTCTTTCAATTAAATATTGCATAACGGCGTGTGCTCTTTGCTCGCTGAGTTTTTGATTGAAATCAGCAGAACCAACATTATCGGTATGACCTTCCACTATAACTAAAGACTCGGTTAGCAAGCTCTGGAGAATTGCGCCTATTGCCGATAAATTTTCCCTTAGCTCCTGTTTCAAATCTGCTTTTCCAGTTTCAAACAGAATATCGCTCATGGAAAGTATTGTGCCTCTGGCATCTCTGAAAACGCTTATTGCCTTGCTGTTCAAAGCATCCAGCTTTTTTTGCGCCTCGGCTTTTTGCGCTGCAAGCAGGGAATCTTTTTCGGCAAGCGCTTTTTGCGCATCTTCAATGGCTTTTTGCTTTGCGGCAAGCTCCGCTAATTTTTCCTTATTCAGCTTTTCAAGACGGTTGCGTTCATCGTTCAAAGCTGCATTCAAAGATTTAGCTCCATGAGCGTCACTGCTCCATAATTCAATAAGAGAATCTTTTATGGCAGAAATACTTTTATGAATAGCCAAATCGCTTTGGGTTAAGGAGTCCACGTTTTTGCGTAGTGCGGTATTTGAAAGCTGTATTCTATAATGCTCCACTGCCAAATTGCAGTTTTTCAATTCCGCTTCGTAGATTTCACCTTTACGGTCTTCTTTTGCAATGGCTTCCAAACCGCGAATTCTAGCTTCTGTTGAGGCGTAAAAACGCCCTGAGGCAAAATCGCGCGGATACATATTTTTTACAGCCTCATAAGAAGCTCTGCAAGGGAGGGGAGCTTCTTTGGGAGCTTCTTGTGCAAACAAGCTTGCAGTAGCGGCTAAAAGAATTAGTACTTGAATTTTCATAAAACCTCCTTAATTTATTACCTTTTCTTTGGGTGCATTTTTACGTTCTCGCAGAACATTATGGTAAATATCCAAAGATTCTTTGGACACTGCCAAGTTGTTTTCTGTCTCTGCTTTCTTTGTGTTAAGAGAGAGTTGTTCTTGTTCTAGCAAGAAAATTTGCATTTTAAGAACTGCTTTATCTGCCAAAACAAAAGCCTTTTCCGTTTGACGGTCTTCATTTTGCTTTTCGGCTGCCATGATTAAAGAATCAATGCTGGCAGGAACCTCCAACTTGTCTGCTTTTGCTATTGCCTGAAGCATTTTAGCCTCCATTATAACCGAATCCACAAGAGCCGCTCTTTTAGATGCGCACGAGACCACAAGGGCTGCGAACATCGCTATGAATAATACTTTTTTCACAAAAAACCTCCGATTGTGATATGTATCAGGGTGTAATGTAGAAAAAATACAAATTTACTTACTATATTTTACCAGTTATATGAGTAGCGATTTCCAAAGAACTTTGAGAGAGGAGCAGCAGCAATTTCTTGCTGAACAGCGGAATAGGTTTCCTGAGGCAGAAACATTAAAAATTGACCTCCATTGCCACGATTTCAACAGCGATGAGCCAGATGAGTTGCTTGGGCGTATTTTGAATGTGCCCGAAACTTGGCTCCCAAGCCAAACCCTGATAGATGGGCTTGTGCGAAATGGGTGCAATGCTTTCACAATCACCAACCACAATAACGCACGCTCCTGCTATCAAATGCAAGACAAGGGCGTTGATGTGCTTACGGCGGCTGAGTTCAGTTGCCGCGTTCCAGATTTTGGCATAGGCATACACGTACTCACTTATGGCTTTACGCCTGAGCAAGAAACAAAGCTGGACAAATTGCGCAAAAATATTTATTCTTTTTTGGAATATGCTAGGCAGCAAAATTTGCCAACAATATGGGCGCACCCTCTTTATCATTATGCAGCTAGGCAGTTGCCTCCGCAGGCTTTTTTCAAC
>JAITFP010000017.1 GCA_031281275.1 Candidatus Fibrimonadaceae bacterium | reverse complement strand
AAAAGTTGCTATCTATATGCACAAGAAGAGGGAGAGGGATTCGAACCCTCGTTACGTGAGTAAACACGCTTTCCAAGCGTGCGCCTTAAACCACTCGGCCATCCCTCCCGGAGATGTAGCGTAAATATAGCTTTTTTTTGCCATTTTGTCAAATATTTGACAAAATGCTTAAAAATTTCTATATTTAAAGACCTTGGTGACATACCCAAGTGGTAAGGGAACGGTCTGCAAAACCGTGATTCCCCGGTTCGAATCCGGGTGTCACCTTTTATATTTCGCATAATGCTAAAACAAATGAAACAAGTGTTAGAGCAGGCGGCAAGGTTGCAAAAACTTGTGCCGGATGCTATTCTTGTAGGCGGTTCAGCAGCGAGCATTTACGCAGAACACAGGTATTCACTTGACCACGATCATATCTTAGCCGATTTGGAAAGTAAATTTGATTTAATTTTGGAAGCTTTGGAACGTGAAGGTGATTGGATAACCAATAGAGTTGTATATGGAAAAATCATACTGGGGGAATTAGGCGGAATAGAAGCAGGCTTAAGGCAGTTAATTCGAAAAAAACCTTTGGAATTTGAAAAAATCCAAATAGAAAAATTAGATTTAAATGTTCCCACAATAGAAGAGATAACGAGAATCAAAGCTTTTTTGATAGTAAAACGAAATCAAATGCGCGATTATTTGGATTTTGCAGCTCTTTCCGATAAAATGGGAATATTAAATAGCGTAAAAGTTATTGCCAATATTGATGATTATTATACAGACGAATCAAAAAACGACAAGCCTTTGCTTTCTCAGCTTTTGCGGCAGTTGAGCGAACCTAATCCAAAAGATAAGAATAATATTGAATTTTTGTCTAACTATAAGGGTCTTTCGGAAAAATGGAATAATTGGGATTTTATAGTTGAAATATGTAGAGAAATAGCAAAGAAAATCATAGGGAACAGCGATGCTTAGGTTCAGAAATATAAATGCAAAACCCAGTGACCCAGTAGAGCAATGGGGTGTGGAAGGTATTTTATGTGCTTTTGAAAGAGGTTCCGTTGATGATTGGCGAAAAATCTGGAAAAGCATTTATGTTGATAAATCAAAAATTGTTACGGAAAATGTAAAAGAAGCCGTTGAAATGCTAAACGAAGGCGATTTGGGTTATGCAATTTCTAGGTTGTTTTGATTCAAAACGCCCATCTAGAAAACCTAACTATTAATCCTTTATGCAACGGACAGAAAAATGGCAAGTTTTAACAGCCGAGTTCTCTTTTGGAGTAAAATTGTAATCTATACGTAGATAAAAGGCATTCTCATGACGGTATTTCGTTGCACCCCACAAATAACAAACTTGGCCAATGTCATAATATTTATCATAATCCATGCATCTTCCACAACCGCCCATCAAAACTGTAAAACCTAAATCTGCATCACCAGTGTAATCTACAAGAATTTTCCATTCTCTTTCGCTAGGCAAATGCCAACCTTGTGGACAAACTTTATTTGCGGTTTCCCAATTATAAAGTCTGCCGTATTTCGCACAGTTGTCGGGGTCATTATCGTAACATTTGCTACCCTCTGCATTGTAGTTCAAATTTTCTGCCAACCAAGTTTGAGTACCTATTAAAATGGTTTTATATTCTTGCCCATCGCGAGAATCAACAAAAATTTTCTTTTCATTTACACTACCATCATGGCACTTGCCATTGCATTTCTCATAAACTACATCGTCAAAACAAAATTGAGTTGCCTTATTGTAATAATCTGTTCCGCATATTGTGAATACAACATTATTTTCGCATTTTTGCGTTGATGGGTCATAAAACTCACCTTTGCATCTATTATAAACCTTGTCGTTGAAACAGAATTGGGCTTCATAATCATAATAATCCGTACCGCACATTATAAGCACAACACCGTTTTCGCATTTTCGTGTTGGCGGAGAATAACTTCTACCATTGCACAGCAAATAGATTTTACCTTCATAACAAAACTCTGTTTTGCTATTATACTTAACCTTGTCACAAGCCGGATCACAACTAACTGCTTTACCAGAAGCATCCAGACATCGACTGGAAATTTTAATTTCACTTGTTGTAGCCATTAAAACCGTTGTTACATTTGAATATTCATTGTCTGTATCAGGTTTTGAAGCACAAGATAAAAATACCCCGCATAGAGCAAGTGCTATTGATTTAATTTTGGTATATGTATTTCGATATGAAATCATATTCATAAAAATACAAAATTCTACGTTATTATAAACGAGGACTTTTTATGGCTTATGTAGCAACAGCACCAACGGATTATTTACAAGCAGGTAGCTTCGGCTCGAATCCGAAATGAACGTAATTTAATTTTCTACCTTACCCGCAAATGGCAGTAAAATACGATGAAAGCAGCATAAAAAGCCTGGAATGGAACGAGCATATAAGAACTCGCCCAGGTATGTATATAGGCAAATTGGGAGACGGGCAAAGCCCAGATGATGGCATTTACGTGCTGGTTAAAGAGATAATAGACAACTCCATAGACGAATTTGTTATGGGAGCAGGGAAAAGAATAGATATTGAAATAAACAATGATTCTGCGAAAATAAGAGATTGGGGTAGAGGCATTCCGCTTGGGAAAGTAGTTGAATGTGTGTCTAAAATGAATGTCGGTGGCAAGTTCGATAGCGAAGCCTTTCAAAAATCTGTGGGCTTGAATGGTGTTGGAACAAAGGCGGTAAATGCGCTCTCGTCTTATTTTTGCGTGGTTTCGCACAGAGATGGCAAATGCAAAAAAGCAGAATTTAAATATGGCAATTTGATAAAGCAATATCCCGAAAAACCCAGCACCGAAAAAAATGGAACAGAGGTTTATTTTGAACCGGATAAAGATATTTTCAAAAATTTCCGTTTTTTACCCGCCTATATGGAAGAGCGTATTTGGAACTATGCCTATTTGAACACAGGGCTTTCGCTCAACTTTAACGGCAAAATATACGAGAGCAAAAACGGGCTTTTTGATTTGCTTTCTAGTCAGGTAAAAGATTCCATGCGCTATCCCATAATTCATTGCAAAGGAAAAGACATTGAAATTGCTTT
This sequence comes from Candidatus Fibrimonadaceae bacterium, assembly GCA_031281275.1. Classification (GTDB taxonomy): domain Bacteria; phylum Fibrobacterota; class Fibrobacteria; order Fibrobacterales; family Fibrobacteraceae; genus Fibrimonas. The sequence goes on along the minus strand of JAITFP010000017.1, from coordinate 10,211 downwards.
CACACACGGAGAACTTTACGGAGAGCATTATTTTAGCTTTGTGAATGGGCAGCACACCACGCAGGGCGGTACGCACCAAGCGGCATTTAGGGAAGGGGTTGTGAAAGGCATTAGGGATTTTTTCAAAAAAGATTTTGACGGTTCTGATGTTCGCAACTATATGCTCGCAGCGGTTTCTGTTAGAATTCAAGAACCTGTTTTTGAAAGCCAAACAAAAACCAAACTTGGCAGCACAACCGTTGCTCCGGGCGGTGCGGCATTGCGTAACTGGATGGTGGATTTCATAGCAAAGGAAGTGGATAACTATCTGCATAAAAACCCAGAAACCGCAAAGATAATTCAGGAGAGAATTGCCCAAAGCGAAAGGGAAAGAAAGGAAATTGCCGGAGTTCGCAAGCTGGCAAACGAGAGGGCAAAAAAAGCGGCTGTTCATAACCGCAAATTGAGGGATTGCAAAGTTCATTTGATAGATTTAAAAAACGAAAAGAAAAATGAAACTATGATTTTCATAACCGAGGGCGATAGCGCAAGCGGTTCAATAACAACGGCTCGCGATGTGCAAACGCAAGCGGTGTTTAGCTTGCGAGGCAAGCCGCTCAACACTTATGGAATAGGGCGCAAGGTGGTTTACGAAAACGAGGAATTCAATCTTTTGCAACACGCTCTTGATATTGAAAACGGTTTGGAAAATTTGCGCTACAACAAGGTAATTATAGCCACCGATGCCGATGTTGACGGTATGCACATAAGGCTTTTGATGGTGTCTTTCTTTTTGCAATTTTTCCCAGAGCTTGTGGAGCAGGAGCATCTTTACATTTTGCAAACTCCGCTGTTCAGGGTGCGCAATAAAAAAGAAACCCTCTATTGCTACAATGAACAAGAGCGCGATGTAGCACAGGCAAAGCTAGGCGCGCAAGCAGAAACAACCCGTTTCAAAGGGCTTGGCGAAATAGATCCAGAAGAATTCGGCTTGTTCATAGGCGAGGATATGAGGCTGGAAAGCGTGATTATGCCGCAAGAATCAAATACAAATAAAATGCTTGAATATTATATGGGAAACAACACAGCCTCCCGTACCGAACACGTTATAAATAATCTAAGAACAGAAGCTGTGGCTGATTTGTAATTTTAATTTTTTATGCAGCGAACGCTAAAAAGAGACAATTTATTGCCATCGCTTTCAGATATATCATTAGTTTGGTAAAACATATTGAGGTAATAAGCATTGCCTGTATTTTGCTCAGTTGAACTCCACCAGTTGCCGCTGCTTCCGGCACTGTAAAAAATTGCATTTGAGTAACCCAAGCCACCCGGCAAGGCTGAAAAGCGTTTAGAATTAGCACCATTGCCACCTTCTTCCCATCCAGTTTCATTTTTCAAATTTTTGCCAGCAAGGTCTTTGCCGCCCACATTGTTTATTAAAATTTGCCATTCGGTATAACTTGGCAAATGCCAACCATCAGGGCAAGCGGTCAATGCAGTAACCCAGTCGTACAAACGTCCATATTTTTCGCAATTTTCATCTAAGTTAGCATAGCAAGCTGAGTAACCAACTTTGAAATTTAAATTTTCTGCCATCCAAATTTGATTGCCAATTTTAATAGTTTTATATTCCTGCTTGCCACGGGAATCTACAAGAACACCGTGCATAAAACCCTCTATCATGCTACTTATATTGTCGTATTTGAAAGCAAAAATTAATCCCGCAACGATAAATAAAGCAACTATTGCTAAAACTTTTTTCTTGGAGTAAGCATCACATTCGTACCCACAATTAGGACAATTTACCATAAATTCCTCAATTATAATTCTGCCTTGGAAATATAGCTATTTTTTTAAGCAAAAACAAGGGTTAGGGCAAAAAAAGTGCTTTTTATAGCGCGTACGAGATTTGAACTCGTGTTACCGGCGTGAGAGGCCAGCGTCCTAGGCCACTAGACGAACGCGCCAAAAACGGAAATATTAAGAAATAACACCAAAATCGGTAGAAATATAGAAAAAAATTTATCTTTTAGGATTTTTTGCCTGTGTTTTTACGTCTAATAGTTAAGGTAATGAAAAATAACGGAGATTGAAAATGAGTAATTGTCTGAACCCAGAAACGCTAGAATTGAATGGCGAAGCCTATAAAGGCAAATTTGAGCTTAATAAATGGAAATCCATAGAGGATTACTTAAAGAGTATGAAACAATTGGAAATGCGAAATAAACACACTAATGAGCAAATTAAATTAAGTGGTAAAGGAATAGATAAGTTATTGCATAGAGCCTCTACCAATGGGGAGGTCTATAAAAAATCGCTTGCACATTTGCCAAAAATAATAGAGAATATGGTCTATATTTCAAGCGAACCAAATAGAAATGAGAATAGGAAAGGCTTTAATGAATATAGGCGTTATTTAACTAGAATAAAAATGGATGGCAAAGACTATACAGTATTGTCTATCGTAGGCAAAAGCAAAGAAGGATTTTATTACGACCAACAATTATTCCTTGTTTCGGAGAGTGAGTTTTTAAAAGAAAGGCTCGCAGACGTGGGTCAGCTTGGTTGGGCAGAAAACCGCCCGGCTGGCACTGAAAGCGAACCTAATAATTAATATACAAAAAAAGACAAAGCGTTTTGCCTTTTTCAAAAATTGATTTCTATCTTATCCAAAAACAACCCAACGGAGACTCAAATGTTTAAGGCAAAGGCAGCATTACTGGTGTTTTTGTCAGTGGCAATGGCACAGGCACAGCCCACCGACCTTGACATAGCAGGTTGGACTTTGCTATGGAGCGATGAATTTGAAGGAACGGAGTTGGACAAGGATAAATGGACTCCCGACACGGGGTATTTTTTAAACAGCGACCCTGGTACTTGGGGCTGGGGAAATGAGGAATTAGAGTATTACAGCGACAGCCCAAACAATGTTTATGTACAGGACGGATATCTCAATTTAACGGCTTTCAAAGACAGAAAAAACTGGACCAATATAGACCCTAACCGCTATGCCCAATACGCATCTGGCAAAGTTATCACAAGAGGCAAGTTTTCTTGGAAATATGGAAGAATAGATTTTCGAGCTAGCGTTCCGGCAGGGCAGGGCTTTTGGCCCGCCTTGTGGATGATGCCGCAAGACGATTTTTACGGTGGGTGGGCGCTTTCGGGTGAGATAGATGTTATGGAAGCGAAAGGGAGCATCCCGAACAAAAGCAGCGGAGCTATTCATTTTGGAGGGGCTTGGCCCGACAACGCCTTTCTCAGTGGCGAATACACATTCCCAACTGGAAAAACAATCGCTGATTTCAATGTATATACCCTGATTTGGGAAGAAGCGGAAATAAGATGGTATGTAAATGGAAACCTCTTTTATAAGGCAAAAAATAACCAGTGGAAATCAAATGCCTCTAACGCTCAGGGCAACGCCTACGCACCCTTTGACAAAGAATTCTACATCATAATGAATCTTGCGGTAGGTGGGCATTTTGACGGATATAAAACACCGCCCGACAATGCTTTGCCATCAACAATGAAAATTGATTACGTGCGTGTATATAAGCCATCTAGTAACCCGACAATTTTTGTTATTTCTGGTCCAACAATTTCTTTGCAAGAAGTGCAAAATTCGGCTCGTTTAGATATTTACAGCTTAAACGGTAAATTAAAAAAAACATTGAATTTTAAAGGCAGTATAATATATAATGTGTCACTAGATGATTTGCCCAAAGGAGTGTATATTGCAAAAATAACTTCTAACAAGGGAACAAAATGCCAAAAAATTATCTTGCAATAGATTACGGAGAAAGGCGAGTTGGAATAGCTTATGCCAGCGAGCTTGTGGGCATAGCATTCCCAAGAGAAACCATAGACCTAAAAGAGAAAAATTTGTGGACAGAACTTGAAAGGCTCTCAAAAGAAAATAAAATAACCGATTTCATTCTCGGAATGCCAATTCACCCAAACAACCACCCCGACAGCAAACAAAAAACCGTAGAAGCCTTCGCCACCGAACTGCGCCAAAAATTCCCAAAAATAGAATTGCACATACAAGACGAATCATACAGCACCCAAGAGGCATCCGCCGCCGTAAGGGCAACCCAACGTGGTTGCCCCAAAAAAACCGCAGGTTGCCCAAAAACCAAAATTGACAAAGCCGCAGCCGCAATAATCCTGCAAAGATTTTTAGAAGGAAATTTTTAATGCCCCTCCTATACAGCGAAGAAACAATAAGGCAACTCAGAGAAGCGACAGACATAAGCCTCGTGATAGAGCAGTTTGTACCTTTAAAGCGAATTGGCGGCGGAAAATTTTTAGGGCTTTGCCCCTTTCACAACGATAGCAATCCAAGCATGAATGTGAACCCGCACATGGGTATTTACAAATGCTTTGCCTGCGGAGCGGGCGGCAATGTGTTTAAGTTTGTTATGGAACACGAAAAGGTGGATTTTCTCACCGCAGTTAGATTCGTGGCAAATGCCGTTGGTTTTGTTTTGCCCCAATTAACGCAAAATCAAGATGAAAACATTGAAGAAAAAGTTTTAATCCGCAAAATAAACGAGTTTGCAGCCTCTTGGTTCAAGGAGCAACTTTTGAAATCTGAGTTTGCAAAAAAGTATTTGGAACAAAGGGAGATAACCGAAAAAACAAGGGATTTATTTGGGCTTGGCTATGCTCCACAAACTGGATTTTTGGAAACTGCGGTAAAAAATGGATTTAAGCCCGAATCTGTTTTAAAGGCTGGACTTGCCGCAGAAAAAGATGGCAAGGCATTTGATAAATTCAGAGATAGGTTGATGATTCCAATTTGCAGTTTGTCTGGTGCGATAGTCGGTTTTGGTGGGCGCGATTTGGGAGGGAACAGCCCTGCCAAATATATGAACTCGCCGGAAACTCTTATATACAACAAAAGCGAAATTCTCTTTGGGTTAAATCAAAGCCGCAAAGCAATATCAAAAGAGAATTCCGTGATTTTGGTTGAAGGTTATTTTGATGTTATTTCAATGTTCCAAAGCGGAGTGGAAAATGTGGTGGCAATTTCTGGCACAGCTCTTTCCGAAACTCAGGCAAAATTACTAGCCAGATACACAAAATCCGCATTCATAAGCCTAGACGGAGATGCTGCCGGACAAACCGCCACGGAACGCTGTATAGAGGTTTTGCTATCGCAGAGCTTTGCCATTAAAATTGTGAATTTAACAACTGAAAATGGGGAAAAAGCAGACCCGGATTCCCTTGTTAGGCAAGGCGGTGCGGACGCTTTTAAAAAGTTGCAGGAGAAAGCAAAAAACTGGCTCAATTATTTGGCAGACAAAAACCCGCTTTCAAGCCCAGAGGAAAAAGCAAATTTTGTTTCAAGAACAAAAAGGCTTATAGCTTCAATGAATAACTCCGAACTTAAAAAACAGTACTTGAATTTATTAAACGAAAGATTTGGTGCAGATAAAAACTTGCCCGCTGCGCAAACAAAAAGAGCTTTTGCAAATCAAATTAAAGAAACAACGGCAACGGTTGCTGAAATTCCCTGGAAATCCCTGCCAAGCGATGAAATTTGGCTTGTGAGCGTGATTTTCAGAAATCCCGAACTTCAATCAACGGCTATTAAAGTTTGCGACCCCTGCCTTTTGAGTTCGCGTTGGCTTGCCGAGCTTTTGGATTATGGCTATGCCCTTTTTGAAGAAATAGGTAAAATAGATTTAAGGGTTCTTTACGATAAATTGCCTGCCTCCCATACAGAGCTACTCAGTCGCCTGCCCGAAAAACCCTGGACTAGCGAAAGTGCCATTATGGATTTTTCAAATGCGTTCCTTAAACTTCGCATTTCGCGCCTAAAAGCCGAATTAAGGGAAGCACGGAATAATTTTGATTTATACAGGGAAATACAGGGTAAAATAAAAAATTGTGAAGATTTGGCAAAACGCGCCAAAAATGAGGAAAATATTTTACTATATTTACTACCATGAAAAAAATCATCATTCTTCCGCTGTTATTTCTCTCCTTAGTCTCTTGTGAGGCTATGAAACCCGCACCCCAAAGCCCTGAAGCTCTGCAAAAAAAAGCAGATAGCCTCGCCACCGAGCTTGCCGAAGTCAAAAGCGTTTTAAATTTTGTTTTGGAAAGAGGAATGCGTTCTTCTTTTGAACAAGTTAAAAAGGAAATTGAAAACGCTAACAAAGTCCATGATTTGCAACTGAACGTAGGAAGCCCTTCCATAGGCAGCCCAAATGCAAAAATAGTGATTGTTGAATTTAGCGAATTTCAGTGCCCTTATTGCGCAAGGATCACTCCTTACCTAGACTCTCTAACCAAGGCTAATCCAGACAAAATTCGCCTAGTGTATAAAAACTTCCCGTTGAGTTTCCACACTTCAGCTCCAGCAGCAGCAGCTTCTGCAATGGCAGCTCACAAACAGGGTAAATTCTGGGAATATCGTTGGGCACTTGCATCTAACTTCCAAAGCCTCAACGATTCTACTTTTATAGAAACTGCTAAAAAAGTAGGCTTGAATGTTGAGCAATTTAAAAAAGATATGGTTTTAGATGCCGACAAGCAAGCCATAATAGACCGCGATATGAAGCTAGGCTCTGAAGTGGGAGTTCAAGGGACACCAAACTTCTATGTAAACGGCAAACGTCAAGACAATTTCAGCCGTGAATTAATAGAAAGTATGCTGAAAGAATTGTATTGAGGCATAAATGAACTACGAAGATGCGGGAGTCTCTCTTGCACGAGCCGACAAGGCTATGGTCGGTGTTAAAAAGTCTGTTCGTACAACTTTTAATGCCGGAGTTTTAGGCGATATTGGCAATTTTGGTGGCTTATTCACCCTAAGCCATTTGAATTTAAAAGATCCTGTACTTGTATCTTCGGTTGATGGTGTTGGCACAAAATTAAAAATACATTTTGGATTAAAAAGCCATAACCTGCCCGGTCAAGATATTGTGAACCATTGTTGCAACGATATTCTTGTTCAAGGAGCAAGACCTCTTTTCTTTTTAGACTATTTGGCGACTGGAAAGTTGGAAAGCGGAGTTTTGGAAGCCGTGGTAGAAGGCATGGCTCTTGCGTGCAGAGAAAACGACTGCGTTTTAATCGGTGGCGAAACAGCTGAGATGCCCGGCATGTATCAAGAAGGCGAATACGATATTTCGGGAACAATAGTTGGCGTTGTTGAAAGAGATGAAATTATAGATGGCAAAAGTATTGCGCCCGGCACAGTTGTTCTGGGGCTTCCATCCACAGGTCTCCACACAAACGGCTATTCCCTTGCTCGCAAGGCTTTGTTTGAAGTAGGCGGTTATAAATTGGATTCAAAAGCAGACGGAATAGAGGGCACAATAGGCGAAGCTCTAGCTGTTCCACACCGCAGTTATTACCACTCCTTTATAGATTTGGTTCACGCAAAAAAATTGCAGGGATTGGTGCACATAACAGGTTCGGGTTTTCAGGGCAATATACCACGTATTCTGCCAAAAGGAGTTTCGGTTCAAATAAACCGCTCGGCGTGGAAGGTTCCAGAAATTTTCAACCTAATCCAAAAATGCGGAAATGTTGAGCGAGACGAGATGTACAGCACATTCAACATGGGAATAGGAATGCTGGTATTTGCAGCTCAAAGCGACGTGTCAGAAATTCGCAGGTATTTGGAATGCAAAGGCGAAACCGTTATTGAATGCGGCAAGGTTATTGAAGGGAATAACAATGTCGTGTTCAGTTGAGAATTAAATTCATCACCACCGCACATTCCCCATCTGCATAATATTTTTTTCTCTCTGCAATTTTTTCATATCCAAATTTTTTGTAAAGAGATATAGCGGCTATGTTGTTTTCTCTCACTTCCAAAAAGAATTTTTTAAGACCTTGTTTTGCAAGTTCCTTGTGGCTATGTTCTATTAAGGCTTTCGCATAACCCTTGCCTCGCTCGGCAATATTCACAGCAATGGATAAAAGCTCGCACTCATCGCTTGCAACCTGCCATATAGCAAAAGCACTCTGCTCCAAAACCCAAGAAGAAGAATTTGGCTTCCACAAAGGCAGTTCTGCCTCGCTTTGAATGACTTTAATCCACTCAAAATCCTGTTCAAGGGCAGGGAGAATAATCATGGGGTTAAGTTAGAAAGCGTTTACTATATTTCCAAATAAATCTACACATAGGAGTATGGCTATGGCTCAAAAGGAATATTCGGTAGGCTATGCGTTGTTTATAGCCTGTGCAGCCGCCATAGGCGGCTTTTTGTTCGGTTTTGATACTTCCGTTATAAACGGAACCCTAGATGCTCTTAGGTTCAAGCTAGGCGCAAACGATGCACAGCTTGGGCTTGCAGCCTCCATAGCGGTTTTGGGCGCAGCAGGCGGAGCTTTCTTTGCTGGTGCCTTGGCAGACAAATTCGGGCGCCGCAGGGTTATGATAACGTCTAGCGTTCTCTTTTTAGTCAGCGCAATAGGTTCTGGCAATCCCTACTTTTTCACAACAGCGGGCAGCGCGGCAAATATGATAGAATTTATTGTTTGGCGTGTGATTGGCGGAGTTGGCGTTGGAGCGGCGAGCATTATTGTTCCGGCTTATATCGCAGAAATTGCCCCCGCGCCTTTGCGCGGAAGGCTTGCTACTATGCAGCAGTTCGCCATAGTTATAGGAATTTTTTCGGCACTTCTCTCTAACTATTTCCTAGGCGAAATTGCGGGTGGCGGGGCGGTGGTTATGGATCACACAACTCGTTTAGCCAGAGATGTTACAAAAATCGGCTCTTTTGAAACTTGGCAGTGGATGTTTTGGGTAGAGTGCGTACCTGCGGCTCTTTATGGATTGCTAGTTCTGTTTATCCCAGAAAGCCCCCGTTATTTGGTGGCTCGCAAGCAACCGCAAAAAGCAGGTGAAATTTTGAGCAAAATTCTATCTCCTAGCGTTGTAGCTCAAAAAATAGAGGATATAAAAAAGAGTTTGCATTCCGAAGTGGCTCCAAAGTTCAGTGATTTGTTGGAAAAAGTTTCTGGCAAAACTCGCTTGGCTCCCATTGTCTGGGTTGGAATAGGCGTTGCGGCATTGCAGCAATTTGTTGGCATAAATGTAATTTTCTACTACGGAAATGTTCTATGGGAATCGGTTGGATTTACGCAGCAAGATGCGATGAAAACAAGCGTTCTTTCTTCTGTTGTAAATATAGCTAGTACCGTTATAGCCATTGCTTTGGTAGATAGGCTTGGCAGAAAACCCTTGCTTTTGGCAGGTTCTGTTGGAATGTTCGTAACTCTTGGCATTATGGCGGCTATATTTGGCACAGCAGGATTGGATTCTAATGGTAATCCAGAAATTAGCGGTGCCACTGCTTATATTGCGGTTATATCTGCGAATTTATATGTGGTGTTTTTTGCATTCTCGTGGGGACCTGTGTGCTGGGTTTTGCTCGGCGAAATGTTCAACAACCGCATTCGTGGCGCAGCTCTTGCCCTTGGCGGATTGTCGCAATGGATTTCCAACTTTGCAATATCGAGTTCATTCCCAATTATGTTAGCAAAAATAGGCTTGGGTGGTGCTTATGGCATTTACTGCTTCTTTGCCTTTGTGAGCATATTCTTTGTTTTGAGAAAGGTTCAAGAGACCAAGGGAAAGGAATTGGAGGATATGTAGTGCCACTTTTTTTCATCCTGCTATTCCTCGCCATTGCTACCTATGGGCAGCAGCAGAGAGTGGCTGTAATCAACACCTTGGATGACGGCGAGCCGCCTATTAAAATTCTTGAATTGAGTTATTTGACGGACAAGTTGCGCGAGACGGCGATTGATATTTTGCCTAAGTCGCATTATGGCGTGATGACTACTGAGAGCATAGTGGCTTTTCTGGGTTCGGAGGAAAAAGCTATAAAAGTATGCAGGGAGGCGAGTTGCCTTGCGGAACTTGGAAGGATGGTGAGTGCGGATTATGTGGCGCAAGCAAGGATAGGGAGATTTGGCAAGGATTTAACCATTAAGACAGAGCTTTACGATGTCAAAAACGGAAATTTGATTGGTTCATTTGCAGGTTATTCCAAAGATATTTACGGTTTGTTAGCCTTAATAGAAGAGAAAGCACCTAATTTGTTTAAACAAATGCCTACAGTATCTAGTAGCCCCACTGCTACTCCCCCTGCCGTAGCGTTTGCCACTCCGCCCGAGGATCTTGTGGGGGGGCGCCCCCCCCCCCGCGGCGGGGCCGGGGCGCGGCGCACCCGGGACGCAAACACAAAAACAGGGGG
>JAITFP010000026.1 GCA_031281275.1 Candidatus Fibrimonadaceae bacterium | reverse complement strand
TTCGGACATTTACTACCCCCACCAAGACTCGAACTTGGGTAACAGGTTTAGGAAACCTGGGCTCTATCCTGCTGAGCTATAGGGGCAAAAATCATTTTGAAGCTGGCTTTGCCTTTGGTCTTGGTCTCGGTCTTGCAGTGGCAGTTTTTGCAAACTTCTCTGCGGAACGCAAAACTACTGGGTTATTCCTCGCCTCCTTTATCATTTTCTTTTGCTTTTCTTCACTTTCACGCTTAACATGTTCTAACTTTTTACCGAGCAAATCGCCAAGAGTAACACCTTGAGAGGCTGGCACAACTGGCTTTCTTTTGCTTTTATTTTTGCCAGGACCCCCCTGCTTTTTTATTTTTTCTGCCATAAAACCTCTCTAGCTAAACTTTGGGGTTAAAATATAGTAAAAAAAATTTCTAAATTCACACAAATGAGCAAGACAGCCCCCAATTTAGTTTGGATGGACCTAGAAATGACAGGTTTAGACCCTGATACTTGCGTTATTCTTGAAATTGCAACCATAATAACAGACCCTCAACTCAAAATTCTAGCCGAGGGTCCAGCCCTTGCAATAAGGCAAAGCAATGAAATTTTAAACTCAATGGACAAATGGAACAGGAACCACCACTTCAAGAGCGGTTTAATAGAAAGAGTTAAAAATTCCCCCTACAATGCAACAACCGCCGAGGAAATAACCCTGAGCTTTATAAAAGGCTACACGGAAAAGGCAAAAAACCCTATATGCGGAAACTCCATTGGGCAAGATAGGCGTTTTTTAGTTAAATATATGCCAAAAATTGAAACCTGGCTAAACTACAGAAGCATAGATGTAAGCTCCATAAAAGAACTGGCATTCAGATGGTACCCCAAGCTTCCAAAATTTCAAAAAAAAGAGAACCATCGTGCCCAAGATGATATTAGAGAAAGCATAGCGGAACTTATGTATTACAGAAATAAAATTTTTGTACCGGAGTTGAATTGAGAATTGGAGCGGTTATAACGGCTGGTGGGTTGGGAAAAAGAGTTGGCGGCGACCTTCCCAAACAATTGGTTAAGCTGCACGGAAAAGCTATGTGGCTGCACAGCGCAGAGGCTTTTTTAAACAACAAGAAAATAAAAGCAGTTGTTATCACAGTTCCGCAAAACTGGCAAAATTATTTTATTGAAGAGTCAAAAAAATTATCTCTTATTGTGGCGCTTGGAGGCAAAGAACGCTGGCAATCTGTTAAAAATGGAATTGAAGCACTGCCTAAAAACATAAGCCATGTAATGGTGCACGATGCTGCCCGCCCCTTTGTGAGCCAAGACATAATAAACTCGGTTGCAAAAACCTTAGCAAAGGATTGCTGCATGGTTGCAAAACCTGTTTTTGACACGGTGAAAGTAGCAGAAAACTCTTACGTAAAAAACACCCTTGACCGCAAAAGCCTTTGGCTTGCCCAAACCCCCCAAGCCGCACCTGTTGACTTGCTAAAAAAGCTCTACAAAAAAATGGAAATTTTTCCAAATTTTTGCCCAACCGATGAAGCTTCAATCCTTGAAAAATTCGGCATTCCAATAAAAATTGTGGAAGGAAATGCGAGGAACGACAAAATAACAACCAAAGAAGAACTGGATAAATTCGTATGACTAAACGCCCGCTGATGCAAAAAGAAATTGATGAACTAGTCGCCGCTGGAAACACCTGCGACAATTGGAACAACATAAGAGTTTTGCAAGATTTTGTTCCCCAAAATATTAAAAATTCAAAATTCACCGGAAAAATAAAACTGCACGGATTTTCTGGCAAAACCTGCACTTACAAAGGCGTTGAATTTACAACTGGAATATTCAATTCTTGGATAAACGAAAGCGTTATAGAAGATGCCTGCATTTATGATGTTAAACTCTTCTCCAACTCGGTTGCCTGCGAAGGTTCTTTGATTTTCAATGTTGGTTCAATTATATGCGATAAGGAAATGTCTCAAATAAAAGTTGGAACAGAAAGTGGGCATAGAGTTTTGAAAAGGATGTTCAGTGAGCAGCAGCGAAGCGTTATAGGCAGAGGTGCAAAAGTTTGCAATGTGAATGCGCTTGAAAATTTGCATTTGGGCGATTTTGCCAGCATTGAAAACGGCGCAATTGTACAAGATTCCATAATTGAAAACAATAGTGTTGTGATGGATAATGCCATTGTGAAATCTTCTTTTATAGGTGCTTTTTCCCATATTGGCGAGGCAGAAATAAGCAATTCACTGCTCGGTCCTTTGATGCAGGTTCACCACCACAGCTTGCTAATTTCGGCTCTGTGGGCAGAAGGCAGGGGCAATGTGGGCTATGGAGCAAATGTGGGGAGCAACCACACGGGCAGAATGCCAGACCAAGAAATTACGCCTGGATTAGGGCAGTTTTTTGGGCTTGGATGCAGCATAAAATTCCCAGCGAATTTCACAGAAGCCCCATTTACCATGATTGCAACAGGGGTTATTTGCGAACCACAAAGGTTGAAATTCCCATTTAGCCTTATAAAAAAAGGAGAACTTGCAGGTGTAAAAAACGAAATTATTCCGGGCTGGGTTTACAGCAAAAATATTTACGGGGTTTTAAGGAGCATTTATAAATGGGACAAAAGAAGCGGCACAAGCAATAATCTCAACCTGTTCTTTTCAAAAACCATAACCGATTCAGTTATAAATGCATGCAATGCTCTAAAAGAATTTTTTCTTGACAAAAGCGAATTACCTTTAGTGATAACTGGAGAAGAACTTCCTGGGATAGGCAGCAATTACATTAGGGCAGAAAATGTTGAAAAAATAATAGAAGCTTATGAAATTTACATTGAAGACTACAATTTTTACCGAAAAAACAAAAAACTTAGACCTTGTATAATTTCCCGAATTGAGGAAAACCTAAAAAGAGATGAAATTAGGGGGCAAAAAATTTTTGACGATTATATGGATTTTCACCCCAAAAATACAGATTTTTTTGAATGGCTTGAAAATAATTAAAGTTTTTATACATTGCTGCCGATAATTAATATACCAGTATTATATAAGGAGGCTTTATGGAAATGTCTATAGCAGAACTCGGAACAGCACAAAAAGCAGCAGAAACAGGCTCGGCAGTGGGAATTGCAGTGTTAAAAAAAGCCCAGCAAGCAAGCGAAGGCGCGGCACTCGCTCTTTTGCAGACCCTCCCTCAAGCACCCTCCCCTAGCGGAATAGGTGGTACGGTGGATATTTCCGCCTAAATATATGAGTTTCATAGATACTCATTGCCATATAGACACAATTTTAGAGCGAACCGGTGGAACGTCAGAGGCTTTATTTGAGCAACTGAACCCTGCACCGGAAGCTATTGTTCATATAGCCTGCGACCCCGATGATTTTGAATGGGGCAAGGATTTTTTGCAAAAAAAAGCATTAAATGGAATTAAAATTTACGGTGTTTTTGGCGTACACCCGTTAACGGCAGAAAAATTTAGCCCAAAGGCAGAAGAAGGTATTTTAGAGGGGTTGAAGTTGCCAAATGTTCTTGCCCTCGGCGAAATTGGGCTGGATTACCATTATGAAAAATACAATGCCGATATGCAAAAAAAGGTTTTTTTAAGGCAATTGGAAATTGGTTTGGAACTGAAAAGCAATTTTGTGTTTCACCTGAGAGAGGCTGAGGATGATGCCTTAGAAATTTTGCAAAAAATAGATAACAAAAATATAAAGGCTCATATTCACTGCTACACAGGCACAGTGGAATTTGCCGAAAAAGTTTTATCCTTAAAGGGAACCTATTTTTTTGGCTTTACTGGTGCAGTAACTTTTGATAAAACTATAACCATAAGAGAAGCGGCAAAAGCCATTCCAGCAAACAGAATTCTTTTGGAAACCGATGCCCCCTATCTTGCTCCCGTGCCTTTCAGAGGCAAAACCTGCACCCCCGCTATGATTCCAAATATAGCTCAAGTGCTTTCAAACGTAAAAGAAATACCCTTAGATGATTTGTTTAAAATTTGCAGGGAAAACACAAATAAAATGTACGGAATTTAACCGCTACTATTCATCATCTTCTTCTGGAAATAATTTGAAAAATACCTTTTTTTGCTCTTCAAACAAGTGTAGAATTTGATTTTCTTCAAATTGCTCCCTATCTATGTTCTGCATAAAATAAGGTTCCAGCACAAAATTGCGGCTTGTGATTTGCCTTTTTATATCTGCTTCTATCTCTAAATTAGACCACAAAATATATACGCTACCGAGCGGCATTTGTGAAAATATGTTTATATCTGCAAATACGGCTTTATTAGCAGAGCTTGTATCTGCGGCTACATCCTTGCTAGCTTGAGCAAAGCCTACAAAAAACGCTATGATTAGAAAGATTAACCGCATATTACTAATATAGTAAACCGCCAGCAAACTTTCGCCTCCACTCCTCAATAGGAATGGCAGGAAATCCAGCGACTTTTGCACCCGGCTTAACGTTTTTTGTAACCCCGGCCTTTGCCGCTATAATACAGCCTTTGCCAAGGGTTAAATGCCCCGCAACCTGCGCACCGCCTGCCAAAGTCACATCGTCTTCCACAATAACCGAGCCTGCAAGCCCAGACTGCGAACAGAAAATTGCATTGCTGCCCACTATGCAGTTATGCCCAATTTGCACAAAGCTATCCAGTTTGCAAAAATTTCCAAGCCTAGTGGGTTCCAAAAAACCAGCAGCCACAACGGAGTTTGGACCAATTTCGCAATTATCCCCAATCACCACTCCGCCAAAATGCGGCACGGTTATTTGTTCGCCATTTTCGCCGCTGTAAAAACCAAAGCCGCGAGAACCAACCACAACGCCTGGATGCAAAACACAATTCTCCCCTATTTTCACACCTTCTAAAACCGAACAAAAAGCACCAACAACCGAATTTGCACCCACAGAACCGAGCACCAAAGCTTGAGGGCTTATCTGCGCCGTAGGGTGAATTTCACATTTCACAACATCATTCTTATTCAATATTTCCGCACACTTTATTATAGCCTCATAAGGATTTTTTACCCTCGCCAAAACCTTAGCTTCCCCTGCCCAACCTGTGAAATTCTCTGGCACAAAAACCACTGCTGCTTTTGTTGTTCTAGTAGCTCCGTAAGCAGCTTCGTCTATGCAAAAAGAAATATCGTTTGCTGTTGCAAAAGCAAGTGTTGAGCATTTTTCCACGCAACCTTGAATATTTGCCGGTTCTAAAACGGCGTTGGTGAGTTCGGTTAGTTGGGAGAAGGTGAGCATCTAACTCCTTTTGGTTACGATGTATATAATAATATAGAAATCTTCACATATCAGTATTTTTCATACTTAAATATTCGGCTGGTGATATTATCATTGGTTCATTAGGAAAATGTTTTTGATTACCAGTGATAAGGAACGAGTTTGTAGCTTTGGCGGTGTCGTAAAATTTTCGGTCGCTTTCATCTGGTAATATTATTTTGCTGGGTTCTACGTTTATCAAATTTCCGCATTCAAATAATCCATTCAAGAGAGGTTGTTTATATTCCTGCTTGAAATGGAATTTAGGTCTGTTCAGAACGCTCTTGTATTCTTCACAAATGCTATGAGTGAAATAAATTCTCGCTTCGCCGTATAATACGAATTCTACGATTTTTGCAGAATTTCCATTTAATGACCATAATGCAGAGACTAAAATGTTTGTGTCAAGGACTAAATTATCCATTTAATCTTGCTGCTTGGATTTCTGTTTCTATTTCTTCGTCTGATAGGAAGCCTCTTGCTTCGGCTTCTGAACGCATTTCGTTTAAGGCTATCAAGGCTTTTAGTCTGTTTATGAATTTAATTGTTTTGTCAAATCCACTTTTGACTTTTGGGATTTTGAAGATAATTGCCATTGGTTCGCCATTGTTCATTATGGCTAGTTCGTTTTCTAGTTCCAATTTGTTTAAGACAAATGGAATTTCAGTTAGCTGTTGCGTTGCTATTGCATTCATAATTGAAATATAGAAAATAATATGTAGTCCAATATCGCAATTTGGAACCGCAACCCGTGATAATTTTAGGGAATTATATACATAACTTACACCAAACCCATAACTAAATTATTTAGCTCTAAATTTTCACATTAAACATTCCAAGGATTATCTTTAATATATTTTACAAAATCAGCAAAATCAAATTCGCTATCAGCTGGTTCGGACACCCGCATTAGCTCATTTTTGTATTTGCGTATAAATTTTCTCAATAATTCAATTTCGCTTTCGGAAAAGTCATGCTTT
>JAITFP010000087.1 GCA_031281275.1 Candidatus Fibrimonadaceae bacterium | reverse complement strand
ATCATATGACAGATGCATTACTAAAAAAACAATTGAATTTAGACCTTGAAGTTCCTAAAGAATTGTCGGAAGCAGAAAGACCTTATGACGATGAATATAGAAGACAGCATGGAATGTTTACAAACTGGAAAATGAAATCTTCAGATACCTTGGAAAATGCTTTTGCTCTTTTAAGTGACCGTACATATTACAAAGGCAAACTTTACAGCTATTTTGGAATGGTTCCTGTTATAATTTTATTTGTACCATACAAATTGATAACAGGAAATTATTTACCAAGTTCAATGGGCGCACTTTTATTTGCTTCCATAGCAACAATACTATTAATGCTGCTTTGGAAACAAATTGCGCAAAATTATCTAAAAAAATTCCCTTATTTTTTCTTTTTAATAAGTAGTGCCGCTTTATATGCTTGTTCTTTTATACCCGTTCTTTTATCAGTAACATCATTCCATAGAATAGCACAATTTTCAGCCCTTGCTTTTGTGATTTTTGGAGTGATTATGTTGTTACAAGCAAAGGAAAAACTTTCTATTAAATTGTTATCTATCTCTTCGCTTTCCTTTGCCCTTGCAGTTGCTTGCCGTCCCAGTACTTTGCTTTGGAGTATTTTGATTCCTGTTATGTTGTGGGATAAAAGAAAAAATTATAGATATCTACTTGCGATAATAATTCCATTTGCCATTGTAGGTTCAATTCTCGCATGGTATAACTATGCTCGTTTTGATTCTCTTTTTTCATTTGGCGATAGCTATATAATATCAATAGCAAATCAACTTATGCTTAACAAAACGAGTATTATTGGGAAAGTTTATTCCTTTACAAGAACATTTTTATTTATGTTATTTAATCCGCCAAATTTAGATTTAACATTTCCTTTTGTTACGGCAAAAATATCAAATCTATATTTAGCCAAGAGTATGTTCACGCATGATTATGTGCCATCAGTTGGTATTTTATGTTTTCCTATTATGTGGTTTTTATTTTATGTTAGAAAAGTTAATGTTCTGAAAAATTTTATTTTTACAGGAATTTTTGTTATATTGCTTAATATAACTCTATTGACTGTTTAAGGTATAACCTATCGTTATATCCTGGATTTTTCTTGGATTATGGCTATAGGTGCATCAATTTGCGCTTTTCAATTACAAGAAAATGAAGCGGCAATGAAAAAAACTATTTTAAAAACTTTCTATTCATGTTGCGGAATTACTCTACTACTTGTTTTCTTTTTTACAATATCTATTAGAATAGATAGCCTTGAAAATCTTGGTAATATTCTAGACCCAAAAATACACCACTACCTAGCTCGTACATTCGGAGTTATATGTAATGTGCCATAATCCCCTAAACTATCTCAAAATAGCTCGTTTTGACCATTGGGTCAAACAGCTTTTTGTGTTACCTGGCACATGGATCGCTTTTGTGATGGTTAGCCCTATACCGTCAATGGATCTGGTAGTTCGATTAGTACTTGGCATGATTGCTACCAGCTCGGCGGCTTCGGCTAACTACTGCATCAATGAGTGGTTGGATATGGAATTCGATAAATTTCATCCTGTAAAAAAACATCGACCATTTGTCACAAACAAATTGAGTGTTCCGATAGTACTGGCTGAATATGTTTTTTTTGTGATGGTTTCACTCATTATCGCCAATTTTATCTCAACGACAGTTTTAATCGCCGAAGCGCTTTTACTTGCGATGGGAATTTTCTATAATGTGAAACCTATTCGTACAAAAGACCTTCCCTATGTTGATGTTCTCACAGAATCTATGAATAACGCCATTCGGTTGATTATCGGTTGGTTTTGCGTAACAAATCTATATCTGCCGCCTACGAGTATAGTGTTCGGTTACTGGATGGGCGGAGCTTTTCTGATGGCAGCCAAACGTTTTGCCGAATACCGGATGATCGGCGATCCGGAGCAAGCAAAACTTTACCGCAAGTCTTTTTGGGGATATAGTGAGAAACGATTGCTCACATCTGCCATATTTTATGGATATTTGTCGGTGTTTTTTTGCGGAATATTTCTTGTCAAATACAGAATTGAGCTAATACTTGTCCTGCCATTTATATGTTTACTGTTTTGTTATTATCTTTCTATTTGTTTTAAACCAGATTCGGCTGCCCAAAAACCCGAGAAACTCTTTCACGAAAAACTACTGATGCTATTGTGCGCTCTAACTATTGTAGGATTTATTGTGTGTTACTATATTCGTATTCCTGCACTGGATTTTTTATTGTTAACGGATTTGATACCTATTAAGGGGAAATGACCGATGGGTATATTTTCGAACAAACGAGCAATTATATTGGATTTAGATGGTACTCTATACTACCAAATTCCTGTACGTTTGTGCATGGTTTTACGACTAGTATTACAATGTTTTTTGCCAGATGGATTGCACACATTGCGACTGATATTCGCCGCTAGAAAGTTGTATGAGCAAGGCTTGAGTGATACTGAACGTATTGCAGCGTTAGCCGAGCGTTTCCATATTAGCTTGGAAGTGGTGAAGTCTATGATTTATATGTGGATGGTTGAAAAACCTCTGCCATTTATTCGTTTATTTCGCGATAGACGGTTAATTGCGGATATGGAATGGGCTAGGCAGTGTGGTATAATGCTGATTGTGTTGTCTGACTATCCAACAACCGAGAAATTGGCTACGATTGGTTTCCACCCAGATGCTGCCTATTCGGCGCAAGAGCTGGGTTGTTTAAAACCGTGTCCAGATGGCTTGTTACGAGTACTAAAAGACTTAGAATTAACACCGCAAGATTGTCTGTTCATTGGCGACAGGATGGATAAGGATGGACGTTTAGCAGAAAAAATCGGCATGGACTATGTGATGCTACCACAGTATTACTGCAAAAGGAGATTGAGCTATGAAATGTTGGGTATGCGAATCTAATAATATGTCACTTTATCGTAGAGGTAAGGAAGGGATTAAAGCGGAAGATTTGCGTATTACGGATTCTAGGTATGGTCTGACATTGCCCATATATAAGTGCCGTGACTGTGGTTTCTTACAATGCGATACTGGCGATGTATCCGATTTATACGAGCAACTTGAAGATGTAGAATATATCGAAAGTTCCGAGCAAAGAAAGAAACAATTGGGTTTTCTTTTAAAACAGACATTACCGTTTATTCCAACCTCCAAAATTCTAGATGTTGGAGCAGGGACAGGTTTATTCGTCCAGTTAGCTATAGAATATGGTTTAGAAGCATCAGGCATTGAGCCAAGTGCGTTTTTAGCAAATTATGCAGCTTCGCAAGGGTTACCTGTAGTAAATTCCTCAGTACCGAACTATCCGCCAGATAGTTTTGATGCCGTTTATATGACAGATGTGCTTGAACATATTGCTGATCCTGGATCTTTGCTTTTAGCCTATAACAAAATATTAAAACAGGACGGTATTTTGTTTGTTACAACGCCCGATGTGTCGTCAGTATTGGCGAGGGTTATGAGAAATCGTTGGTGGCATTATCGTTTGGCACATATCGGTTATTATAATAAAAAAACATTAAAACATCTTATGCTCAGAACAGGTTTTGAATTGAAAAAATATTTGCCAATAAAATGGTATTTCACCGGTGAATATGTATTTGAAAGGCTTGGACAATATCTTCCGTTTTTACGTGGAAAATGTTGCCCGAAAGCATTAAAAAACTTAATGATACCAATTTCATTTGGCGACTCTATCTTGGCTGTTTATACAAAAGGAATCTCTAAAAAATGAAGTAGCATCACTTTTCATTTCTTTCCAATATTTCTAAATTTCTATCTTTATAAAGATGCTCTAGAAAATGTCAAAATTAAACCTTGGATAATATATGGAATTGATTTCAAAAAAAGATGGTGCAGTATTCTTTGTAGATATACTTGGAATAACTGCTCTTACAAACGGTAGTATTGAATTAACCGATGAAGACTATAGTCCTTGGTTAGAATTGTATAATGAACCTTATACGGAACAATTTTTAGCGGCTTCAATTTTAATTGAGTTTAGAAAAATACTAATTAAGTTAAATAATATTTTTACTAAAGTGACTATTTCACAATTATCCGACTGCGCGTTTGTTTGGTCTGAAAATATTACAGATGTGGTTTTATTTGCAGCAAATTTTATGACGGAAGCTATAAGAAACGGTTTATTATGTAGGGGAGGACTAACGTATGGCGAAATAATAGAAACAAATCAGGAACATAAACTTGGAAGATTTATTGTTGGTAAAGCTGTTTCCGATGCAGCCAAACTTGAAAGAATAGCAAAGGGTACAAGGATTCTAATTGACCAAGAATTTCCAAATAAATTATTTGACCAAGATAAAAATTTTTCTGAACGGACGATACCATTATTTACACCATTTGTAAACCCATTAGATTATAACACTTACGATGAATTTAAATGGTATTTATGTCCAGATATAGACAAAAATGTAATGAACTTGAGCATATTACGTTTTGACGATAAAATTAAATTAACAAAACAAAGATTAAAAATTGCTAATATTATTCGTTGCTCCCCTAAATTTAGATGGAATTCAAAATCCAAAGAAGGTCTTGTACAAGTAAAAGCTTCGATAAGCTTCATTTCGGATAGTGGAATACTTGACATAAAGCATAATTTCGGATGGAGTGATTTAGTAGCTAAAAGAGACGAAAAAACTTTAGTCGAGATTAGCAATGAAATTGACACATATCTGGATTATAGACCTATTATACGAGAAAAAGAACGTGAATGGGCAGAATAAAAAGTTATCAATGCAATATCAATGCTATTTTCAAAACCTATTTTAGTATGCGTAGATTTTTGTCAACAGATGTATGCAAAATAAATATGCCCGCCACTTGGTAGAGCATTTAAAAAAACAAGCCTATAAACGAAGCTAACAATTTGAAGTTTTATTAGCTTGCTACACCCCCATCACCATTATCTTAGAGTGCCTCTTAACATCATACTTATCCTTTTTCGAAGGTGGCAAATCTTCCACAGAACCATCTTTAAAGCCAAAACTGTAAAACCAATCGGATGCCTGAGTTGTTAAAAGGAAAAGTTTTTTTGCTTTTTGTTTTTTTGCTTTTTCTATCAAGAAATTCACAACGGCTTCGCCAACTCCGGCATCTTTATAGTTTGCACCAACGGCAATGGCAGCTATTTCGCAGCAACCGTTTTCGTAAACGTGCAATGCTCCGCAACCGTGAATTGCGCTATCCACTGCATAAACAATGTAGTCTTCAAGTTTGGCTTCAATATCTTCTTGGCTTCTGGAAATCAAAAGCCCGCGTTCCACATAGCTTTGCATAATGCGGAGCATATCTGGAATGTCTTCTATGGTTATAGTACGCAAATTCCAATACTCATTTGCATAAACCAT
The DNA here is from genome assembly GCA_031281275.1 of Candidatus Fibrimonadaceae bacterium. Taxonomy (GTDB): domain Bacteria; phylum Fibrobacterota; class Fibrobacteria; order Fibrobacterales; family Fibrobacteraceae; genus Fibrimonas. The sequence continues at coordinate 96,737 of JAITFP010000087.1, read as the reverse complement.
AGTTCCATTGCCCCTGCTGGAAAATACCTCTTGCAAAATATTTCCCTGCACAATTCCAGAAAGCAAATGAACGCGCTTTACTCCGTTGCGGCAGGCTTTTATTGAATTTTCCAAATAATCTCTTTGCGCAAAAGTTAATTTTGGGTGTGTTTTTAAAACTTCACTTGCCTGATTGATGTCCAAAGCAGAAATCAAGCCTTGACCTGGAAGCTCAATCCCGCCTTCTTCACCTATAAAAAAGAGTTTTCCAACCGGAATGTAGCGACCAAGCTCGGTTGCAAGCTCTGTGCTTGAAATATTATAGGCATGCCCCAATTTATTCCAGCCAATTGGCGGCAAAATAGGGACAAAGCCGTCATGCAAAAGTTTTTCTATAATGCTCCGTTCAATGCGTTCTATTTTTCCAGTTCGCATATAATCTATGCCATCTGCAACGCCAAGGCTGCCAGCTCTAACCCAGTTCCCATGAATGCCGTTTATCCCGTTTGCGGTTAAATAGGAAAGTATGTGCTGCGCCGCGCCAAGCGAAGCCTGCTCCACCAGCGGCAAAGCCTCTTGTGAGGTTAGGCGAACTCCGTTGTGAAATTCGGTTTTCAGTTTGTATGCCTTGAGCTGGCGGTCTATGCTGCTCCTTGTACCCGGAACTATAAGAACTTTTATGCCCACAAAGTGAAGCTGGGCAATATCCCTAACAAGTACTGGAAACGTGGGGTTATCTAAAAGAGAATCCTCTATTTTCAATATGAACAACTGACCTTTGAACCTTGAAATGTATGAGAACACTTCGCGAAGTGCGCTGGCGAGGGCATTATTTGCGTTCTTATTAGCGGGCATGAAGAGAATTTAGTAATTGCTGATTTAATTTTTCTATATTTAATCCAAATTTCATAGAGGCAAATCTGGAAAGTATATCTAAATTAGATTCTTTGGTGCTTGGCGCGTGCAAGCGCTCTGGGGTAGATTTAGTTGAAATTGAAAAAAATTTCATAGGCAAGCGAAAGGTTTTGAGAGTTTTCATAGACAAAAGCGGCGGAGTTGATGTTGAGGACTGTGCAAGCACAAGCCGTTATTTAAGCGAAGAATTGGACAAAGAAACAAATTCCAACCTAATAGAGGGAGCTTATACCATAGAGGTCTCCTCTCCAGGGCTGGATTTTGACAGGAACTCTAAAAAAGGTGGAAAATGGCAAAGAAAATAGCAAAGAAAAACAATATGGTGAGAGAAGCTTTGGAGCTTTTGGCAAAAGAAAAAAATGTTGCCATAGAAGATGTATTCACTGCTTTTAAGGAATCCCTTATTGCGGCAGCCCGCAAATTCATGAAGCTGCACAAAAACATAGAGGTGGACGTTGACCCCGATACCGAAGACATAAAAGTCGTGCTTAGGGTAGAGGTTGTGGACGATTTTCCCGACTATGACCCAAATCTCTCTCCCGAAGAAGTTGAGAAAATGGACGAGCAGTATATGCTTGAAGAAGAAGCAAAGGAATATCATCCCGAAGCTGCCGCAGGCTATATGCTGGAAGTTGAATTGCCTTTTGAGAACTATGGACGTTTAGCCATTCAAGAAACACGCCAGCGATTGAAAGCTCGTATGGGCGATGTGGAACGCAACCGAGTTTTTGAAATTTTCAAGCATAAAATAGGTACTCTTATTAACGGGCAGGTTTTGAGAATTGAAAAAAACAACGCCATAATCTCCATAGGGAGCAATGTAGAAGCAGTGCTTCCAAACAGCAATCGCATGAGCAAAGACCGCTGGAAACTGGGGCAATCAGTGAAAGCCGTTATAGACAGCATTTCCGAGCCATCAAAAGGCACCGGAGCGCAGGTGGTTCTTTCCAGAGTTAGCAAGGAATTTGTTAGGGAATTGTTCAAACAAGAAATTCCAGAAGTGTACGATGGCACAATAGAAATAAAGGGAATAGTTCGCATACCGGGCTACCGTGCTAAGGTCGCCGTTTTTTCAAGAGACGATAGGGTTGACCCTTCCGGTGCTTGCATAGGTCTAAAAGGGCAACGTGTGCAGGCAATCACAAGAGAATTGAACAACGAGCGCATAGATGTGGTGCATTGGGATCCAGACCCAGACGTGTATTTCCGCAGAGCGCTTGGCGCAAGCAGCAATATAAACATAATTAAATCCTTTGAGGTTCCAGGTTTTAACCCTCCGCGAACCGTTGTGGTTGTGGGCGATGAAGATGTAGGAATTGTAATAGGCGACAAAGGGCAAGCCGTTAGGCTTGCTGGCATGTTGCTGGGCAAAGATATTTGCATATTCAGCGAATCGGACTGGGCAAATAGCTCAGAAGAAGAAAGAGAGACCCTAATACATTCTCAAGACCCACGTACGGTTGCAAAAAAAGCGGCAAACTTGGAAACCTTGTTTAACAAAGAAAATTCGGAAAAACCTTCTCCAAGCGGGGCAAAAAACTCTGATGAGTAATGAACTTATATCAATTAAGGCGTGGGTAGAAAAGCATTCCTTTGACCAAGGAGACACGTTTGACTATTTGAAAGGAAAAACCTTAGATGGAGTATTGGTTAAATCCATAAACACAAAGGTTTCCGAGGCAGCATTGGATTCTTTCAAGGGCGATGTTCTAAGCGCCCAAAAAAGAAAACCCTCCAATAAAGGCGTTAAAAAAGCCAAAGCCGAAAAATCGGAAAGTTCAGGTGGCAAAAGTACCTTAACAACATTAAAAAAAATAGACAAACCACCAAAGCCTGCATCGCAAGCAAAACCCATACCAGCAAAAGAACCGCCACCAGCACCAACGCCAGCAGTAGTAGCAGAACCAGAGCCAGTGGCAACGGCTAATGCTCCAGCCCAACCCCCTGCGCAAAAAGTTGAACACCCAAAGCCTTCATCAGAAAAAAAACACGCAGAAAAACAAGTTGCCCCAAAAATCGAAGTTATTCAAACAGAAACATCAGAAGAACAAGAGCAGGAACAAATTGAACAGACCGAGCAACCCTCTGTTGCAAGCGAACCTAAAAAAACAGTTGCATTCACAGCCGATGTTTCAAAGGTTGTGGATCCTGCAATTTTAGCGAGAATTCAAAAGAGCAAGCAAGAAAAAGCCAGCATGCGCAACAACCAGCGCGGAGAAAAAAATAAAGGTAATAAAAATCAGCAAAACAATAATAACAACAATAGAAACAACGGTCCAAAACAAACTTCCGCAACTGGCTACAGCGGAAATTTGCGCATACAACCACGCCAAACAGAAAACAAAGCACAAGCCGGTTTGCAAACTCGCCGCCCTGGTTTTGGTACAACTCTGCAAGATGTTTTATCTGCAAACGCACCCGCTCATAAAGACTTTTTAGACAACAGAACCCGCACTGGCAAAGGCGGGCACGGCGATTCTCGCAAGCGTGGCAAAAAAGGAAAGGACTCTCTGAGAGAAAGGGAAATTCAAAAGGAAAATATTGAAAAGGCTCAAAAAAGAGTTTCTGATGTTTTGGTTTCTCTTTCCAAAACACCTGTTAAAAAAGTATATAACAAAGACAAAATCCAAGCCGAGGGAGATACAGCTTCAAAGGTTATATATGTTTCCGCTTCTGTTTCTGTTGGTGAACTCGCAAGCCTTATGGAGCAGCCATCTGCAAGCGTTATTGGCAAGTGCATGGAAATGAACGAAATGCTGACCATAAACAAACGCTTGGATTTTGATATGGTGCAAATAATAGCCTCTGAATTTGGTTTTGAAGCCAAACTTCAAGAGGAATACCAAGAAGAAACACTTGGCATTCAGGCAGATGCAGAAGAGAATTTGAGAACAAGGCACCCTGTGGTTACTGTTATGGGTCACGTTGACCACGGAAAAACTTCTCTTTTGGATTATATTCGCAAAACCAATGTGGTACGCGGAGAATCTGGCGGCATAACTCAGCACATAGGTGCTTATGAGGTAGAAACGCCAAACGGAAAAATCACGTTCTTAGATACCCCAGGTCACGAAGCCTTTAACGCCATGCGTACTCGCGGCTCGCAAGTCACCGATGTTATAGTTTTGGTGGTTGCCGCAGACTCAATGGTTATGCCACAAACGGTGGAATCAATTGAACTCGCAAAAATGGCAAATGTTCCTATAGTTGTTGCCATCACAAAAATCGATTTACCAACCGCAAATCCCGATAAAATAATGTCTCAGCTTTCCGAAAGAGGTGTGCAAGTGGACGAATGGGGCGGCAATGTTAGTTGTGTGAAAATATCTGTTAAAACCGGAGAAGGCATAGAAAAATTGCTTGAAACACTTGCTTTGGAATCTGATGTTTTGGAATTAAGAGCAAATCCAAATACAAGCGCAAGAGGTGCTGTTATAGAAAGCCGTTTGGATGCAGGCAAGGGAACAATAGCCACCATTTTAGTTCAAAACGGAACCTTGCGTGTTCGCGATTGCTTTGTGTGCGGAAATTACAGCGGCAGGGTTCGTGCCTTGTTCAACGAGCACGGCGATAGTTTAAAAGAAGCATGCCCAAGTACGCCTTGCCAAGTTCTTGGATTCAACGGCACTCCGCAAGCAGGCGATGATTTAGTTGTTGTGGAAAGCGACCAAGCTGCCTCCGAAATTGCGGCTAAACGCCAGCAAACAGCCCACGAAAGAGCCTTGCGTTTCAAAACTCATATGTCTCTTGAACAGGTTTACGACGAAGCAAAGTCTGGCAAAATATCTGAACTCAACCTTGTGATAAAAACCGATGTTGCAGGTTCTTGCGAAGCACTTGCAGAGTCTTTGACCAACCTTTCAAACAACGAAGTGAAAATCAAAATTGTTCGCAAAGGTGTTGGAGCAATTAACGACGATGATGTACGTTTGGCTTCCATTTCCAATGCAATTATAGTGGCTTTCCATTTAATGCCTTCTCATTCCATAAGAGAACTTGCGGAGCAAGAGGGCGTTGAAATTAAAACCTACCGCGTTATATACGATGTTATAGAAGAAATAAAGGGCGCAATAGAAGGCTTGCTAAAACCCGTGAATAAAGAAGAGGTCACAGGTGAAGCAGAAATTCGTCAGGTATTTAAAATACCAAAAGTTGGCTTGATTGCTGGTTGCATGGTAAAGAGCGGCGAGGTGGATAGGGAATCTCAAGTTCGCGTTTATAGAGATGGCGTTGAGCTTGGCTTAACAAAAGTTCAATCGCTAAAACGTGTGAAAGACGATGTTTCTTCTGTTAAAACCGGTCTTGAATGTGGTATTGGTCTTAGAGGCTACGACAATATAGAAGAAGGCGATGTATTGATATTCTTTAAACAAGTATCCGTTGCCCGCACTTTGGCAGATGTGGCTAAGGAAAGCAAATGAGCATAAGAACAGACAGACTTGGCGCAGAGATGCAAAAAGAGATTTCAATTCTTTTGCACAATGGTTTGAAAAATCCAAATGTAGGTCTAGCCTCCATTTCTCGCGTGGATGTAAGTTCAGACCTTTCTTATGCAACAGTAAGGGTTTCTGTTTTAGGCTCAAAACAAGAACAAATGAAAAGCCTAAACGCCCTGCAACAATCCGCTGGCTTTATACGCTCTCACCTCGCAAAACTCATAAAACTCCGCAAATTCCCCGAACTTCACTTTGTTTTTGACGAGAACTTGCAGCACGCTGCGAGGATAGATGAGATTTTGCATAATTTGAAAGAAAAAGGGGAATTGTAAAGAATTTGCCAGACTTTAAATTTTCTCTATTTCTGCATTCAACGCTTCCAACTTTTTCATTAAAGTGTTGCAGTCATTGCTTGCAAAAGAATAAGCACCATCCCCTTCATTCCAATTAAAGCTCAAATTCGCTAAAATATTTTTAATATCCTCTCCATATTTATCAGAACCATTTCCACCTTTTGATTTCTTAAAAGCAATTTTGTATGATTTATCATTATAATAGATATTTATTTCATAATATATTCTATCATGGCAAAAATCGCCGAGAACTATATGCCCATATTCTTCGCTATTTTTTACATAATAATATCCAATATCTTTAAATGGCTTAAATTTTTCTTTTTGAGGTTCTATGTATTGCTTCCACAAAAACATTGAATACATTTCTGAGTGCCAATGATTCATTTGAGATTCTTTAAGTAAAATAATATCGTTTTCATTCTTATATCTAATAAATCCTTGTCCGCAACATTTAATCAAGTCAGGACAAGTGATTAAATAATCTCTCCAAGTGTCTGTTTTATTCTTGCAAATTTTTTCTAACGAATTTTGCACATTATTTTCGTCAAATACATTATCATCAAACACTTGTTTAACAAATTGTCTTTTGGGTTTATTATGTTCGTCTGCAATTCTTAAAAGCCTTTTCCAACTATAATCCCTTGCTTTTCTATCTGATGTAAGCAAATTTTTTCTATCGGAAATCGTTATCAAATAATCACCTTTCGTCAGCACGGCTCGTTCCCAAATATACTTGTTATTGTAACTATCTTTATTTTTGAAAATTGCTATCGCTTTATTTGCATATTTTTCAAAAGAATTGAAATAATTTTTATCGTCTTGCTCTGTCCAATTACAATTACCGTTTCTCTCATAATAATCAACAATTCCCGAAAATTCCAAAATAAAACCTATTTGCCCGTCAAAACAACCATTTTTTTCTGCATTTTCAATTTTATTTTTCCAATTATCGTTCTTGGATATCAAATGTGCTTTAATCTTTTCTTCTGAAGTTTGCCAACCTGAAAAAAAATCAATTTTAGGATTTTGGCATAGGTATTTGAGAATATTATTGCTATAGGGCATTAATTTTTCAATTGATTTCATCGCATTGGAAATTTCAGCCGCACCATCAATAGGTGTATTATTGGCAAGGTTATGAATAACCCGCATCCATTGTTCTATACCTGTCCTATCATTATTTTCAATCAAAAAACGAATATATGCGTGAAACAATACTCTTTCTTGATAAACAAAAAATGAGTGTTTTAACGCATTTTCAAAAATTTTATTTTCATCAAAATAAAATTTGTAACTTTCCGATAAATGAATTTTTATTTTATTGTTTTCGTTTATAAGGTTATCAAAAGCATCAATCAGATATAAAATACTCTGCTCTGTAATTGCTTTTAATTCTTCGTATTTGAAGTAAGAAATATCATCGGTGTAATCTTTTCGTTTTTTTGCAACTTGCGTACCGAGCAAAAATTCAAAATTTTCGTCTGCTTCATTGGAAATAGCATACTGATTTGCCAAAATTACCCGTATGAAAAATTTCAGTTCTTCGTCATACACATCTTTATCACCAACAAGTTCGCGATAAGCCCAAAACAGATTTGCCCATATTGTATCTATTTTATAGGAAAAATATTTTTTCAACGATACTTCTTTTTCTTTTCCGTCATAAACTAATAAAAATTTTCGCTTTGGGTTCTCGTTTTCTAAGCGTTGCTCAAATTTTGCCTTGAAATTCTCGAATGAAGTAAGCTGTTTTCCACGAGAGTTCATTTTAATATACAAATCGTCGGTTAGGTTGAAATCTTTCAAATTCAAGAACAAAAAAGTGATAATCGGGTTTTCAGTATCTATCAATCGTTCAAAATATTCTTTTTTATTTGCAAACTTGCTATGAATAGCATCAAGCATCGTGAGCATTGATTTGATTGTAGGGTCGTATTTCCACGACAGAAAAAACCAAGATGAATTTTCGATTGTTTTTGACAAACTATTTTCTAAAAGGCTTGAAAAACCAATATCATTGCTCATTAAGGCATCACAAAATTCTGAAGAACTGCTACGAGTTTCATAAGTGAACATTGATTTGCCGTCTTTCTGCAAAAACTTTTTAAATTCCGCTTTCTTTTCGGTATTTTCAGATATTTGATAGAGATACCAATGCAAAAGAAACAGCGTTGTTAATCGTTGCTGCCCGTCAAGTGGAATAAAATCTGTAAATTTACCTGTTTTGTCCAAACTTCCATAAACAAAATCCAAATCCCTATTTGGCTTATTTTCTTCTAAATAATTGTACAACGCATCTAAGAAAATATTACGAACTTCTGTTGTTGTTTGACGACCTTGTGCGTAATCTCGCTGAATAATTGGAATTGACACTCTGTATTGTTTTTCTTGATTTTCACAAAAAAGTTTATAAAATGATAATCTCTCGCCTGACTGCGTATTTATATTGTTATTCATTGTTTATCCTCCTTTGGTAAAAAGTCTTCTAATGTTGCCTTTATTGCTTCTAAATAATCGCTGGCATCATTACTGGTCCAATACATTATTTCTCCCATTTTTTTGGAATAATATTTGAGAAACAGGTTTTTTGTGGCTATAGGTACAAAAATTCCGGTTTTATCGTTTTCAACTATTCTTTTTCGCTTTATTGGAAAAAAAGAATTTCCATATCTGCGATTCGTAACAGAATCTAATAAGGCTAAATTAGAAATATCATCTTTGTCTTCTGTTTGACTGTCTTCCCTAAAATACTTTTGAACTAATCCAAACGCAACATTAAATTTATCATCTTCAATTTTTTCTGACTTTTTCAATTCAATCAAAGAATTGCAAATGGCTTTAACTTCACTGTCAGAAGTAAATTCTCTTTCTTCTTTAATCTCAGTTGTGCCTGTAAAATATTCCAAAATATCATCAATCCATGCTAATCGGTTTTGAGAATTAACAGTTTTGTCTGTTTGAGAACAAATATGTTCAATATCCCAATCTTCTGATTTGTATTTATGAAACGGAAAACGCATATCCGATTTCTGTGTTTTTAAAACTGTTTGAATATTAAATAACAATAAGATTTTTCTTACCTCTTTTCTGCCATATTTTAAATCATCAATATTACAGTTGACCTGTTTTTTTATTTCTGTTTTTAAATAGTTTTTAAATTCTACTTTTGTTTTATTTGCCACTTCATTCTTGATAACGTTAACATTTTTACCACAATCAACCAAATAGCCAATGTAATGAAATAATTCATAATCTCTAAACCAATCCTCAAAAGTCAAAAAATATTTCTTTATTTCTAGCCAAAGTTTATCAATATTAGGCTGATTATCTTTGACATTGTCAGAAAAATCTTTGTAAAACTCATCGAAAGTGTGATGATATTGCGATTCTTTTGTTCTGCCTTTCATCAAATCAAAAATATATTCTATTCGATTGTCGTATTGCAACGGGTTTTCTGTATCGTAAATAAAAAACCAAAAAGCATCGTCTTGCAATGTTTTTTCAATTGTGTCCCATTCCGAGGCAATTTGAATTTGTTTTAGAGTTGCCTTATTTACCTCAAAATTTCCTTTTTGCAAGAATAACGCTTTGATAAGTTCTGCATTGGTCAAGGGTATTTTGCCAATATTCAGACGTGTAAAAATATCAATGGAATTGTTGTTTTCTGTTTCGTTGATTTCATACCAAATAACTCTAACATTATTTGCTGTGTCCGTTTTATTACCTTCTTTTTCTTCAATTTGACATTTTAAAAGTGTATTTACAAAATCAATTCGACTCATATTATTTTCTTTTTCTTTACTTTCAAACCATTCTTTTATTGTGCAGTATGCTTTCCAAATATGGAAATAATCGATATTAAGTATTGCATCGTTTTTTGTTTTCGTTATTACTCCATCCAAAAAATCACTACTATCTTCTCTTGTTTCATAATAAGGAGGTGAAAAAGAAATATTTTTAAAAGCCATTTTGGTTAGGTCCTCTAAAAATTTTATTATCAAAAAAATAGTCGTAAAGCGTTGCTGGCCATCAATGACCTCATACTTATCATCTTTTTGCTTTACAACTATTGGTTGCAAACAATAAAATTCACCGCTTTTTTTTCCCTCTTTTTTGGAAAATTGCCAAATATCATCCAATAATCGAGTTACTTGCGTATCAGTCCATCTATAACCGCGTTGATATGCAGGAATAAAAAACTTATATTCCGATAGTTGATTTACTGATTTTAATACTAATTGACTCGTTTGATTCATATCCATAGCCGCATAATATAGAAAATCCTTAAAAGACCTTGATGGCAAGGCTATTGTCCTAGAATTTCTATATTTTACCCATGCCCAACTCCAACCTCCCCATTCATGAACGCTTTGCAAACTGGTATATATCCTTTGTTTGCAAAAATAAATTCAAAACTCTGGCATTCTATGTTTGCTTTGCTCTTATTTGCCTGTTCCCTATACTTGTTTACCCTGGTTTGAAACTGGATGCAGATTTGTCTAAGCTCTTGCCAAATTCAACTCCTAGCGTTATTGCGTTAAAAGAATCTTATACCCGCTTTGGCAGCACAGACCGCTTTATGATAGCCATTCAAAGCGAAAATGTAGAGCTTGTGGAGCAGCTTCAATACGAAATTCGGGATTATATTCAAAAAAGATGGACGGGAGATTATGTTTCCATTCAAATAGATAACGACAATAAATTTTTCAAAGACAATGCCTTGCTATACCTGCCTGTTGAACATCTGGAACGCATTAGAGACAACCTAGAAGAAGTACAACTGGAAATAGGCAGAAAAAATTTGCCCTTTGTGGTTGATTTAGTGCAAAGCGAGCCAAAGAAAAAACGCATTTGGTTTGATGCAAATATACCGCAAGAACTGGGACTCCCAGACGAAGCCGCTGGCGCATTTGACTCATTTTTCAAATCCGACAAAAAAGATACTGATTCTGTAGAAAACCAAGGACCTCCTCCTTGGGATCCCAAGGCTCTTGTGCCAGAACATTTGAAAACAAAATTCATAGGTTGCCCAAAACCCGATAGCACTGGAAAAATTTTATTTAACGGAACCGTGCAGGCAAAATTAACCCTACCATCCACAGATTACGCCTTTGTTGGGCATATACTCGCTCGCTCCGATACGCTTTTAGAATATTTTTCAAAAAAATATCGTGATTCGCCTGTGCGCTTTTCTGTTGAAGGAACCTACGAAGGCTTAAAAGAAGTAGAAGATTTGCAAAACGATTCAATAACATCTTTTGCCATAAGCCTCGCTTTGATAATAGGCATAACAATTTGGTTTTTCAGAAGCGTAAAAGGACCTTTCCTTGTTATAGCAGCGGTACTTTATGCTTGCCTTCCAATGCTCGCCTTTACCGCTATGTTTTATGGAACCTTAAATCCATTCACCGTTTTTGTAGCCACTATAATTTTAGGCATAGGCATAGATTATTCCATACACATGCTCGGTACAACACAAAAATTTCTTGAACATTCCAGCTTGGAAGAAGCCCTGAAAGAAGCTCAAAAAGAAATGTTCAAACCATTCATATTAGCCAGCGGAACAACAATCGCCGCGTTTTTAACGCTTTTGGCTGCGCATTTCCGCGGCTTTTACGAATTTGGAGTTGTGGCATCTCTTGGCGTTTTGTTCAGCATGATAACATCTTTTTTGATTTTGCCCGTGTTTTCAATATGCTCCGGCGGCATTCCTCATGCACCGAGAAACAGCTTTTTGCCTGCCTCATGGGATGAATCCAGATGTTTCAAATTCTTTAAACGCTGTGCTATAACAACCACTATTTTAATTGTAATTTTGCTATTCTTTGCTCCATACACGGAATTTGAGCATAACCTCAATAATTTGCGCAGAGATTCAACCAAGCAAACAGCGGAAAAAGGCATCTCTGCCGGAGTTACCATTTCAAGCGGTCGCAAATCTTCTCAGCCTGCCGCAGTGATGGGTTCCAAGCCAGAGCAATTGGATAAGCTATACGATACTCTGATGGTTCTCCTGCACAAAGAAAAAGTTCCTACCTTGCGCAGTTTTTTAACTCTTAAAACATTTGTGCCACCTCAAGATGCACAAAAAGAGAGACTGGAAATAATAGAGGAAATTCGCGAACTTGCAGAAGCAAGGGTTTTTGACAAAGCCTCCGGCGATGATTCCACCAATATAGCCGCTCTTAGAAATTTAGCGCAAATAGAAAACCCCTTTGATGCCAAAGACATACCAGAATGGGCACTTGATTTGCTCAAAGAAAAAGACGGAAGTTATGGCAAAATAGGTTTTATTTACGGACGTTATGAGAGTTGGGATGCTCGTGCGGTTCATCAATTCCAAAAAGACTACAGCAATTGGAATTTTGATGGGGAAAAACTCAGGGTATTCTCTTCGCAGTTCATTCTTTCAGATGTTATAGATTCAGTTAAGGAAGATAGTTTTAATTTGGCAATTTTAATAACGGTTATAATATTCTTAACCCTTGTGATTAGCCTCAGAAAACCCTCTCTCTTTGCATCTGGATTTTTATCTTTTGCTTCTGGAATATTGCTTGCCGTTGGGCTTATGGGCTTTTTAACCCATTTCTTTGATTTTGGAAAAATAGGCATTTACAATGTTATTGTTATTCCAATGGTTTTGGGGCTTGGCATAGACTTTGCGGTTCATATCATTATGAAATGGACAAATAGCGAAGTTGGAATCCGTGAACTTTTAGATACCACCGGGCGCAATGTTATGGCAAGCGCAACCACAACAGCCGCAGGCTTTGTGGGAATGCTCTTCACCGCTCACAAGGGTTTAAAAAGCATTGGCGACCTCGCTTGCATAGGAATAATGGTTTTCCTTTTCACCGGAATAATATTTTCAATATTCTTATGCGCTACCCTGCTCAAAAGGCAATCTGCCACACCAGAGCAAAAAACGCATAAATAGCAAGTACAATAACAACATCAAGTTTTCCTATTTGCTCGCCCCAGCGCAGCCATTTCTTGGGTGGGGCAAAGCCCGCAATGGCACCCATAATCAAGCCAAAAAAATGCCCCGGAATATCCACCTTTGAAGTTTCATCTCCAACACCCAAAAATACCGCAAGCAAAAACACCGCAAACCAGGGAACTATTCGCCTGCCAAAATTTTCTCTTTTCAACACCCTAACTTCAAGAGTTGCAAGAGCACCCAAACCGGCAAATACCGTTGATGAAAACCCAAGAGAGAAATAATTCTTCATTAAAAAAGCAGTTTCTAAATTTGCAAATGCCGCCGCGAGCACTATAAAAGGAGCGATGCGAGCGAGCGGCATTTTAAATGATATTAGAGAAAACACAAAATAACCTGTGAGTAAATTTGAAACCAAATGATAGTTGCTTGAGTGAATTGTTTGAGCTGTGAAAAGCCTCCACCATTCTCCTTTCAAAATTCTGCTCGCATCTGCTATTCCAAAATTATCCATTCCGTAATTTGAAAATTGAAAAAATGTGCAAAGCACGGGAATAAACAAAAACCAAAGCGGTTGAGTGCTTGGTCTTAACATTGGAAGGGCTATTGTTTCTTTGTCCCAGTCTGGGTTCTCTTGTTTGTAAAGGGCTATTTGAGTCTCGGCGGCATAAACATCGTCTTCATAAACAAATAGTTCCCAAGGACCAAGGCTGTTTTGCAAAACAACGTGGCTTATTCTTTGGCTGCTCAAAACAAGGCTAAAATCTTTTATTATGCGAAGAACGCCTTGTTCAATGCAAATCTCCATCAGTCAAACCTCACAAATTCTTCCATAGCCTGCCTTTTTTTCGCACCAATTCCGGGGACTTTTTCCAAATCTTTTGCTGTGCGAAAATTGCCATTTTTTTCCCTGTAATCAATTATTTTTTGCGCAAGCGAAGGACCAACTCCCTTTATAAAGCACAGGTCTTCATTGCTTGCGGTATTTATGGGAAGCGGAAATGCCGGAGCCTTCTTTTTTGGTTTTTTTTCTCTTGTATGTTTGACCGATTTGGCTACTTCCTCTTTATCTGCAACTAATTCATTAACAACAGTATCTATGGCATTAATAGTGTCTATAACAGCAACTTCATTCACGGGCAAAAAAACGCTTTCCAAAGGAGAAATTTCGCTGAAAAATCCCAAGCGAGAAATGCCACCCAAGGCAAAAAGAAAAAGAGCCAAACACAAAAAACTTTTTTCTGCGCTATTCATTTTCAATTCTACCGCTGTTTCTTTTTTCGCCCGCTTTTAACAAATGGTAAAATAATGGAGCTGGTTTTAACAAATTTGATGTTAGTTCTGGGTGAAACTGGCAGCCCACAAAAAATGGATGCTCTGATATTTCCATAATATGCATTATGCAGTCTTGTTTAGCGGAATGGCCAGAAAATAGCATTCCATTTTCTTCTATTTTGCTGACATATCTGGGATTAACTTCGTGGCGGTGCCTGAATCTCTCTCTTATTATAGAAGCCCCATCGTAAATTTTTTCCACTAAAGAACCTTTTTTCAAAAAAACATCGTGCCCACCTTTTCTTAGCATTCCGTCTAAAACTTTAACATATTCTGGGCTTGGCAAATATGTAATTACAGGTTCTTTTACCTCTATGCCCTCAGATTCAACTTCCACAGTGCTGGCAAGCGGCAAGCCGCATTTATGGCGGGCAAATTCCACAACCGCAAGCTGCATCCCATATCCAATCCCAAGAAAAGGAATTTTCATTTCGCGAGCCGCATGTATAACAGAAATTTTTCCTTCCATTCCACGCCTCCCCAAACCGCTCGGCACTATAACAGCATCAACATCTGCAAGCTGGTTTTTTATGTATTCCAAATTATTTGTGTTTTCAGATTTTTCAAGAAGTTCCGTGTCTATCATTTTCAAGTTGCAAGCTAGGTTCAAATGCGTAGCGGCGTGAATTATAGCCTCTCTAATGCTTGCGTAAGAATCTTCTAACTTGGTGTATTTTCCGCACAGAGCAACTTTCAGCGTTTTCTTAGGTTCCTTGTAATTTTTTTTGTTAACCTCAACGAGACGTTTCCATTCGTTCATTCTGGTGGAATTTGCACCAGCTAGTTTTAATTTTTTAAATATTATATCTAAAATCCCCTCTTCTTGAAAACCAAGCGGAATTTCATAAACAGATTTTACATCTAATTCCGATATCACATTTTTGCTGGGAATATTTCCATAAAGCGCAATTTTCTCTTTGATTTTCGGAGTGAGCTGCTTGCTGCAACGACCTATTATAATATCTGGGTAAATTCCCTTTTCATTCAAATCACGCACGGACATTTGCGTTGGCTTTGATTTTTGCTCTTGGGTGCCTGTTGGAATTGGAACATAAGTTAAATGCGCAAAAAGGCATTTGTCTGGACCCACTATGTGCGAAAGCTGGCGCGCTGCTTCTATGTAAAACTCATTTTCCAAATCCCCCACCGTTCCGCCAATTTCAATAAGCAATATATCTGCACTTTCTTTGCTTGAAATTCTAAAAAAATGGTCTTTTATAACATCGGTCACGTGCGGAATGAATTGAATTGTTGTGCCTGCATAAACACCCTGCTTTTCTCTTTCCATCAAGGTGGAAAACACCCTGCCCATAGTTAAGTTCCATTCAGATTTGGCATTTATTCCCAAAAAACGCTCGTAATGACCGAAGTCCATATCAACTTCGCCACCATCGTCCAAAACAAAAACCTCTCCGTGCTCAATTGGATTCATAGTACCGGGGTCCACATTCAAATAACCATCGCATTTCACCGGAATCACGCGAAAACGAGAGAGAAGCGCACCTATGGATGCAGCCGCCACTCCTTTACCAAGACCAGACAAAACTCCGCCTGTGATAAAAATAAATTTGCTCTTTCCATTGTAACAGCTATCACTCATATAAAATCCCAAAGTAGAAAATATCAATCTATCCATGTGGTCTCCAAGGCTCTGTATTGAATTGCCTCTGCAAGGTCTGCTCTCTCTACCCTGCTGCTCTGCCTCAAATCTGCAATGGTGCGAGCAACTTTTAACATTCTATCGTATCCTCTGTGGCTCATTCGCCATTTTTCCGCAGCTTTCATCGCAAAATTTTCTGATTCACTTTCCCAAAAAAGAATGTCTTTAAGGGTTTTGCCATCTAAATGCCCATTGCGAAAAATTTTTCTCTCTTTAAGCCGCCTCTCCTGAATTTCGCAAGCTGCTTCAACTCGTTTTTGTATTTCACTTGAACTCTCGCCACCTCCACTCAATCTGTTTTCATCTATTGGAACAGAGGGAACAGACACCTGAAGGTCTATTCTGTCTAGCAATGGACCAGAGACCTTGGCTCTGTAGCGTTTTATTGCTTCGGGCAGGCAGCGGCAATCTCTGCGCTTGTCCATTGCATAACCGCAAGGGCAAGGATTCATAGCCGCGCCCAAAACAAAATTTGCCGGAAAATTTATGCTACCTCTTGCTCTGTTCAAGCGAATTATACCCTCTTCCAAAGGCTGCCTCAAACTTTCCAATGCCGCTCGCTGAAATTCTGGCAGCTCATCCAAAAAAAGAACTCCATTGTGAGCGAGGCTTGCCTCGCCTGGTCTGAGCTTCATTCCACCAACAAGAGAGGCAACCGTTGCCGTGTGATGCGGCGACCTAAAAGGGCGATTTTTCATTAAGCCTTCACTGAAATTAAATGTTCCCGCGCATGAGTGTATTATTGTGCTTTCCAGAGATTCATTTTGACGCATAGCAGGCAAAATGCCCGGCAAACATCGTGCGGAAAGGGTTTTCCCAGAACCTGGCGAACCAACCAAAAGAAAATTATGCGCTCCGGCTGCGGAAATTTCAAGAGCGCGTTTAACGTTTGCCATTCCATACACTTGGGAAAAATCTGGGATTTTGTTTTGGATTGCAGAGACCGAACCACATTCTGGGTAGGAACAATAAACCCGTTCGGGTCTCTGCAACCCGTTTAAACACTCTTCCAATGTTTTTGGCGCTATAACTTTAAGACTTTCCACGCAAGTTGCCTCCCCAGCATTTTCGTGCGGAACAACGAGAATTGTTTGCGGCGCACTGCGAGCGAGGTCTGCTGCAACTGCCAAAACTCCATGCACGGGGCGCAGTTTGCCATCTAAGGAAAGTTCACCCAAAAACAAAAAATTTTCAAGCTCATTAACTACAATTTGTTCCGTGGCAGTTAATATTCCAATAGCAAGTCCAAGGTCAAAAGCAGCACCCTCTTTGCGCAAATCCGCAGGCGACATATTCACGGTCATTCTGGTGGAGCAACCGTAAAACCCGCAACTCCGCATAGCGGCAACCACACGTTCCCTTGCCTCGCGCACAGCATTATCCGGCAAACCCACAAGCGAAAACCCCGGAAGTCCAGAAGTGCTATCCACCTCTATTTCCACAGGAATTGCCTCTATGCCGCGGAGTGCCGCGCTTTTTATTCTTTGGAACATTATGCAGCGGCAATCTCTTGATATTTCTCCAGCACGCATTGCTCAATATGTTCACGCAACTCCTTGTTCAGCGGATAGTAAATTGAGTGGTAATCCTCATCTTTGTTTCGCGGGTCAATCGGATAAGAAACAAAAAATCCATTAACACCATCAACAACTCTAAGCCCAGTGAGCTGGAGTTGCTCATTTAGCGTTACCCTAGCATAGGCTTTAGTTTTTCCACTGGATTCTTTGAATGGATAAACTTGCACATTGGTGCAAGTGAGTACATCAAAGAAAGATTTAGATTCTTTTTTCATAAAAACCTCTTGTTAAATTTTCTATAATAAAGACAATTTCCGTGCCAAGCAAAAAACCGCATTTCTGAGTCAATTTCGCAGTTTTAAAGTGTCTAAAAAGTGTTTAAACACTGTTTAAACACTTTTTGGACAGACAATATTACAAATTCGTTACGAACTAGTTACGAATTTCCTATATTAAAATTAGGAGGCATTTATGAAATATAAGTGTTGGTGTGTATTTTTCGCTAGTCTGCTGATATTTGCCTGCAATAATGGCAATAATAACAATCCCCCCGGAGGCGGAGCTTTAGAAGATTCTTCGTCTTCGGATGGATATGAAGATTTATCATCTTCAAGTGCTTCCGAACCAAACATTGGCTTTTCTTCATCTTCTGCAATCGCAGTACCTAGTTCCAGCTCAGATAGCGGCGTATCCAGCAGCCTTGAGATAAGCAGCAGTTCCAGCGATTCCGACAGTTCAAGCAGTTCTGTAAATGCTTCTAGTTCCAGCAACGGCATGTCTAGCTCTAGCAATGTTATGTCTAGTTCTGCCAACAATGTGTCTAGCTCTAGCAGAGGCGTGTCTAGCAATAGCGTATCTAGTAGCAGTGCAAATGTAATAGCTGGCAGTAGCGGCTCTTTATCTTATGGAACCAGATTCACTCCAGAAATGCTCGGACTAACACCCGGAGCAACCACTGCAAATCTCAATCTCAATTGGATTTCAACATCTGCTAATTGCTCAAGCACAAGCACAGACGATGGCAAAACCCTAGTTCGTATTTTTAACGCAAGCGGCAGCCTTGTAAATGTTTTTACAGGAACAGCAGCAAAAGGACCTTCGGGAAAATGCGTTCATAAAGCCACCATCACAGGCTTAACCCCAGCTACAAGTTATAAATATTCCGTATCAAATAACGACAAAGACTGGAGCAATGACTATAACTACAAAACTCCGCCATCTGGCAGTGTTTTCACATTTGCCGTAATAACAGACCCTCAGATTACCGATGGTGCTCAGGATAATAATACCAAACCCAAAGCCTCGCCATCTACCACTGCTCAAGGCTGGGCAGACGTTGTTAAAAAAATAACTGAGACAGAAGCCACATTCATCGTAAGCGCCGGCGACCAAGTTGATTCTTATACTTATTCCCCAAGTCAATACACAAAATTCTTTGCCCCAGAAGGGCTACGCAGTCTTCCTTTTGCTCCAGTAGTGGGTAACCACGATGGGCATCAAGAATATATGCACCACTTCAATATGCCTAATGTATCTAATTCAAGTGGTTATGGCATATACACTGGTGTAGCTGGCAATTACTATTATCTCTATAACAACATTCTCTTTGTTGCATTTAATACGGGTTACGCTCCAAAGGATTTGGCTGCGGCAAAGACTAGCATGGCTGAATATGAAAAGGTTATCAAAGCCGCAAAAGCCGCTCATAGCGGGTACGATTGGCTCATTGTCCAGCACCATAAATCAACCACCAGCATTTCTAGCCATGCTTGCGATATGGAAATTCAACATTATATAGATGCTGGTTTTGAAAAGCTAATAACAGACGAAGGTGTGGACATAGTTATCTCTGGGCACGACCATATACACGTTAGAAGCCATCTTATGAAATGGGACAACACTAAAAAATATAGCGTTAGGAGCACAGATAAAGGTACCATATATTTAACCTTTACAACGGCAAGCGGCGTAAAATTCTACCCTCCTTTCCCTTTCTCCAATTCAACGATGTACGATGCCATTGTGAATGGTGAGTTTGCAGCTACGGCTGGTTATTCCGAGGAACACCCTGTGCTTGTGGACTTAACTAGGGGTTTGCAGGCATTCAGAAAAACCACCTCAGATACAAAAGACAAATGGCCCCTATCAACAGACTTTTGCGTAGCGGCTACTAGAACAAATTATTTGCCAAACTACACGCCAAATTACACCATATTCAAAGTGAATGGCAAAACCATTAACGCAACAACTTATACTACAGAGAATGTAAAGGTTGATGAATTTACCTTAACTCCAAAGGGAAGGTAGTTTGATTTTCTATATTCCACATAATGCCTTTTGGAACCATAAAACAGCCCCTGCCTTGCGTTGGGAAAAGAAACACGCTTTCTATTTGCATGATTGTTAAAAACGAAGAAGCAAATATTGGGCGCGCCATTCAAAGCTTTTTGCCTTTTGCAGACGAAATTATTGTAAACGACACAGGCTCAACAGATAGAACCATTGAGATTGTAAGATCATTTCCAAAAACTGTTTTAATGCAATCCGAGTGGATTGGAGATTTTTCATATTCGCGCAATTTGAGTTTTGAAAAAGCCACCTGCTCTTGGATTTTATGGATGGACGCAGACGACTATGTTCCTCCAGACCAAGTAAAATCTTTCCTCAACTTAAAAACCACCCCCCTAGACCGCATGGTTTCTTTTACCGTTTGCAACACGGAAAATGGCAAGCCAACGGGACTGAGGTTTATGCAGGCGAGAATGTTTCCAAACCACCCAAAAATGCGCTTTGAGGGGCGCATACACGAAAGCGTGATAAATGCAGCTGCCAATTTGGGTTTGAATGTTGTAAACACAAATATTTTAATTTGGCACATGGGCTACGAAACACAAGAAATCCGTGAAAAAAAAGCAAAAAGAAATTTGGAAATTCAACTAGCAGACCCAGAGCAAGAAAAACGCATAGAAGGCTTGCTAGAATTAGGCGACTCTTATTCCGTTTTAAAAGAAATGGACAAAGCCGTGGAATATTACAGACGAGCCTCAGAATTTCCCTGCACTCTTGACCAGATGCCTCTCAAAAATGGCTCTATGAGCAAACTTGGAAGGCATTTAGCCACGCAAAATAAATTTGATGAAGCAAAGGAAGTCTTTGAACAATGCATAAAGCAATTTCCAAAAAATGAAGAAGCGTATTATTGCATGGGAACCCTTTTAATGACACAAAAAAAAATAAAAGAGAGCATGCCATATTTCAGAAAAGTGCTAAGCCTAAAACCAGATGTTTCAAGCAACGGCACAAACTATTTTATAATAAAGCAAGACTCCCTAAAACATTTGAGCCATTGGGAATTTCAAGAAGGAAATTTCAAGCTTTCAAAAAATTATGCAGAAGAAATTTTAAAAGGAGATAAAGACCATCAAGAGGCAAAATTTTTGTTTGAGCGAGCGCAAGCAGCGCTGCAAAACAAAAACGACAAACGCCCCTTGCTCTCCCTTTGCATTATTGCTAAAAACGAAGAAAAAAATATAGGCGAATGCCTCAAATCTGCCCAAGGACTCGCAGACGAAATTATAGTCACAGATACAGGCTCTAGCGATAAAACCATTGAAATAGCAAAGAGTTATGGCGCAAAAATAGAGCATTTTGAATGGACAAAAGATTTTTCTGCTGCGAGAAACTATTGCATTTCAAAAGCCACTTGCCGCTGGATAATTTGGCTAGACGCAGACGATAGAATACCAGAAAATACACTTAATGAAATTCGCAATATATTAAATAGGGAAACACCGAACAAAGTGTTCTACTTAGAAGTTAGCGATAACAGTGGCACAAAATTTTTGCAAATAAGGATATTCCCAAACAAAGAGCAAATAAAATTTGAAGGACGCATACACGAACAAATTTTGCCCAGTATTCGCAAGCTAGGTTTTTTTGAAGCTAAATTGCCCTTAGAAATTATACACACCGGATACGATGACCCAAATATATTAAAAGAAAAACAAAGACGTAATTTGGAACTTTTCAAGGAACAATTCCCAGACGAAAAAGGAATGAATCCGCTTGATATGTACCATTACGGAACTTGTTACAACATTCTGGGCGAAAAAGAAAATGCTATCAAATGGCTGAAGGAATCTTTAAAAGAAGCAAAGAGTCAAGGCTACAACGAACTACGTGTGCTTTTGCCTCACGATATAGCCTGTATTTTAGAGCAGCAGGGAGATTTGGAAGGCGCTCTTGAAATACTAGAACAATCTCTGCTAGAAGTGCAGTTTGAACCCTCAATGCTTAAAAGAGCTCAAATATTAGCTATCTTAGGAAAAAACGAAGAGGCGGTTAGATGGTTTGGCTATTGTGCCGTTCTCACTCAGCAAACCACTTCTCTGCCATCCAACATTATGCAAATCCATATAAAATCTTTGCAGTTTTTAGCGGAATACTGGAAAAAAACCGAGCATATTCCAATTGCAATAGAAATTCTCAAGATTCTTAAAACCATGATGCTAGGAACGCAGTATAATTCCCTCGCTTTGGCAGAAATTTACATTGCCAGAGATAGGGCGGTGGAAGCACTTGACAATTTGGAATTTTTGAAAAAAGACCTGCAAAATACTCCTGAATTCGCATTTCTTTACGGTCAAGCCTTGGTATTGACAAATAATCTTCAAGAGGCAATAAAAATTGTTTCAAAGGCAAAAGAAACTTTCCCAGAAAACGAAGACCTTGCAAAGCTGGCAAATGCAATGGGAATTTAATTTTTTCTATATTATTCAACGATGGTCTTTAAAAGGGGGTTCTTATGAATAAGGCGATTTTCGCAACAATTTTGTGTTGTTTAGCGCTTTTTACAGTTGCAAGTGGTGCGGTTAACTATCCATATCCGCAAGAGAGCAATTACAGCAATGGGGCTATAGTGACATCTAGCGGAGCATCTGCTGCCCTAAAAGCCAAATTTGATAGCTTTTTTGGTTCCCACTACGAAAATAGCAGCGACAACACTATGGGTCGCATAAAATTTGATAATACCGCGCAAACTGTTTCCGAAGGCATTGGATACGGTATGATAATGATGGTTTATTTCAGCGATGCTTCCAGAAGCTATCAAGCCGAGTTCGACAGACTTTGGAAATATTACAATAATTTCCTTAACCAAAATGGACTTATGAATTGGAAAATAACCGGTTTTACCGGCGTTGCCGAAAGGAATGCCGCAACCGATGCCGAGTTTGATGTTGCCTTTGCCCTTGAAATGGCATATTACCAGTTTGGAGACCAAAAATATCTAAACGATGCTCAAACTCTAATTGGAAAAATAAAGCAACATGAAATGGAAACCAATGGTCTTCATAAACCCGGAGATATGTGGAACAGCAAAAGAAACCCCAGCTATGTTAGCCCGGCAGCTTTTGAGCTTTTTAAGAGAGTGGATGATTCTTTTTGGACAACCGCCCTAGCCAAAAACTATGCCTTGCTAAAAGCTAACCAAAATTCAAGCACAGGGCTTCCTTCTGACTGGTGCAACGATAATGGCGGTCCTGTTGACAACAATAATTTTGGTTATGATGCTTCACGCGCTCCTTGGCGCTGGGCTTGGGCTTATGCTTGGTTTGGTCATCAAGATGTAAAAGACTTGTTAGACAAATTAGCTGCTTGGGTAAGCACCAAGGCGGTGGCAGACATAAAAGGAGCAATAGATGTATCCAGTGGGCAAGGTAGAACCGACAACAATTCAACATTTATAGGACCTTTGTTGAATTCTATGCAAGTTAGCAGCAACTATCAAGATAAAATAAACACCTATTGGGCAGAATTAATTAAGAAAAACGAAGCCTCTTATTTCAACAAATCAATGCAGCTTTTAACTGGTCTTTTGGCAACTGGCAATATGCCCAACTTAAAAGCCTTGGCAGAAGCACCACCTAGTTCAAGTTCAGAGCCAAGCAGTTCAAGCGAAGAAGCTTCTTCTAGCAGCGAAGACGAAACACCCATTGTTTTGCCGCAAATTGTGCATAGCAACGCCCTTAGCCCTATGAATAACGGCGTAAATTTGCAAGTTATGAGCAATGCCACGATTCAAATTTTTGATTTGAAAGGCAATCTAGTTCGCATATTAAAGTTCAAACCTGGCAACTATATTGTACAATTGGCAGATTTACCGCGAGGCTTGTATATTGTCAAAGCAACCAGTACTTCTTGGAAGCAAACGGTTAAAGTTATGATGAAATAATTAGAAATCCACAAATCCACCCCCAAGTAAATATCTATCTTATATACATTATATGGCAAAGTTAAAATACAGTTTAATAATTATTCTTCTGGCATTCCAAATGATTTCTGCTCAAGGATTTCCTAAAGCGTGTATAGATGAAATTTTAGCCCTTCCAGCTAAAAACCCAAACTTCGACGTAAAAACATTCTTAACGGATTTGCCAGTAGAGGTGGTAAAGACAAAAGTAAAGTTAAAACTCCCATTTGGGAAACCTAAGGACAGCGAAGTGACAAGCGTAGGCATAACCGTGGGTTGCGCGAAGGTATTCCCAGAAAACCCGACTCAGATAGCCATCACCATTAAGGATATAGGCATTGAGTTGGCAAAAAAAATGGGAAAAAAAGCTATAGGAGATGTAGCTTCAAATCTAATAACCACAGGTGTTGGTACTCTTGCTGGCAAGGCTAATGACACAAGCCCTGTTCCCGGGACAGCCAATACCAATATGCCTAATTTAAGCCCTGTTATAAATGAGCCTGTTTTAAAAAAATGCGATTTTATATTTAACCCAGAAAAAAAATTCTGCTACGATGGTGCAGTTTACGATAAATGCGATGGCATGGAATATAACCCAACAACTCATCTCTGCATTGGCGATATTGCTAATCGTGCCTTATGCAACAACATACCGTATAACCCAACAACACAAAGATGCGAAGACAATGTTATACAACTTAAATGCGGAGATGATTGGTATAATCCTGTAACGCATTCTTGCTACGATAAAAGCAACGTTGTTGTGGCTAAATGCGGCATAAACCCACAAGCTTATAACCCAGATTTAATGGAATGCAAGCCAGATATCAATGCCAACGGCATATTTTTAAAAACTCCCGTTCAGCATGAAGACGAAAACTATGAAGCGGTTTTAATAGGAGAGCAAATTTGGTTGGCAAAAAATTTAAACAACAATATAGACGGTAGCGTATGTTACGATAATAACGCCGATAACTGTGCTGCCTACGGTAAGCTCTTTGATTTGGAAACAGCAAGAACAGCTTGCCCCACAGGTTGGTATTTGCCATCGGATACGGAATGGAAAATGTTAGTAAACTATGTTGGAGGAATGGTAAATGCTGGAGGAAAATTGAAAGCAACGAACTTTGGCGGCACAGATACCTACGGCTTTGCAGCTTTGCCAAATGGCTTTGGTCATTCCAATCGCTATTCCGGTGTTGGTGATTTAAGCTATTGGTGGAGTTCCACAGAGTCCAATGCAAATGGTGCCTACGGCTGGCTGGCAAAGCGATTGAACGGTTTTTTAAGCGAGGAAACATTTGGCAAGAGCAATTTATTTGGCATTCGTTGTTTGCAATATGTTGATGCAAAGAAAAGAAAAACTACATTTCCTATAAATGTAGTTAGCGAACCGGCTGGCGCGGCTTTAAAATTCAATGGATCTTCCACAAGCGGCTGCCCTGCAACGCCATGCAAAATTGAACTTCAAGAAGGCAAATATAACATAAGCTTTACCAAAGATTTTTACGATTCGGTAAATACGGCAATTAATTTAACAGGAGATAGGTATGTCAATATAAAATTGTCACCGAATTTTGGAATATTGACTGTAAAAGAGCCCGATTATTTAAACGACATAGGTCGTTATGAACAATGGAATTTTACCCTAAATGGCAAACCTTTTCTTTTTGGTGATATTAGAATTTTTCCAGGCAGTAAGTATTCTATTAAATTAACTCATAGGTGCTACGAAAATATTGTTGATAGCGTGTCTGTAAAAAAAGGAGATAACGTGAATATTGATGTGACGAAAAAAATTGTGCTTAAACAAAGCCAAGTGTCTTTAAATGCAACATACAAATGGAAGAACGTTGAAGAACCCATTTTTGTAAACCAGCAGGAGATTGGTAAAACACCGTTCAAAGGCAGTGTTCCCTTCTGTTCGGAAATAGCAATTATGGAACCAGAAAATAATATCAAAATAAGATTATCAGAAACAAATCTAGCTGAATACACTTATGAAAAATCCATATTCTTAAGTACTTTGGGAGGCACGGTGCTTAATTTTGCTGGAGCGATATTTTTAGGTATTGGACTTTCTGCAAATGCAGATGCCGAGGATTATTACAAGAATTATTCCAAATTGAGTTTGGATGTAAAGGAAAAGCAGAGCAAATTTAATGATTCATGGGATAAATATGAAGAGAAGAAAAAAGATAGAAACTTCTATTACATAATTGGAAGTGTTCTTTTGTTTTCGGGAATAGGAGTACATATATGGTTCTGAGATTTTTAATGCTGCTTGCGTTCTTTGTTTTATCTTGCGCAAACTATGAGCGGGATAATGTTCACGACAGAGAAGCAAAAAATTTTCAAGATACAACTTGCGGTGAATGGAACTATCCGAAAGTGAATGAACTGAGATGCAATAAAAAAGATAGTATCGTAGAAAGCAAATGCGGCAATGGTTGGTACGATGCCTCTAACCTCTCTTTTCGTTGCCAAAACAAAGTGGTTGAAAAAACGTGCGGCAGTGGTTGGTACGATATCTCTAAACCTACTATTCGTTGCCAAAACAATGTGATTGAGACGAAGTGCGGCAATAGTTGGTACGATGCATCTAAGTCCAATTTTAATTGCCAAGACAGTGTGATTGAGACGAGATGCGGCGATAGTTGGTACGATGCATCTAAGTCAAATCTTCGTTGCCAAAACAATGTGCTTGAGACGATGTGCGGAAGTGGTTGGTACAATACCTCTAATGAAAATTTGAAATGCCAAAACAATGTGATTGAAACTAAATGCGGCAATAGTTGGTACGATGCCTCTACATCCACTCTTCGCTGCCAAAACAACATTATTGAAACACGGTGTGGAAATGGCTGGTACGATGACTCCAATGAAAATTTGAGCTGCCAAAACAATGTTTTGAACAAACTTTGCGATGATGCTTGGTTCAATCCATTAACAGATTACTGTTCCTTTAATGGCGAAGTAACCAAATATAATAAATTTACCGATACCCGCAATGGAAAAAGTTATAAAACCATTGTTATAGGTTTTCAAACGTGGATGGCAGAGAATTTGAACTACATTACAAACAGCAGCAACTGTTACGATGACAATGAAACAAACTGCAGTATATACGGCAGGCTTTATAATTGGGATAAAGCCATAACAGTTTGTCCAAGAGGCTGGCGTTTGCCAGAAAATTATGAATGGGAAACTTTAATGGGTTATCTTGATACAGATGATTACGGTTTTGCCCTTCTGCTAGACGATAGTAATGTTAACATTTGGTGGACTGCCACACCTAGCAATACCACAGGTGCTGCTTATGGTCAAAAAATATCTTTTGAAGAAGAGAAGGAAATCTACTCTTATGAGAGCAGTATCTTCAATAAGTCCAATTTCTTTAGTGTTCGTTGCATTATGGAAGACTAATGGCGGAATTTACTATATTTAATATAGGCAGTTTTTAGTTTTAAATGGGGGTATTCTCTATGCTCAAAAAAATAACAGCCATCTTGGCACTCGCAACGCTTTTTGCGTATTCTGCGGTTAATTACCCATATCCGCAAAATAAAAGCTATGGCAATTCAACAATAAATACAACTGCATCTAATGCCAGCACAACCTTAAAATCCAAGTTTGATGATTTTTACAGCAGATTTTACGTAGAAGGCAACTGCAGCGGCACCAATGATTGTGCTCGCATCAGATTTGATGACGCAAATATGACCGTTTCAGAGGGCATAGCTTATGGTATGCTAATGATGGTTTATTTTAGCGATGCCTCAAAAAGCTATCAAACCCAATTTGACAAACTATGGAAATATTATAATAAATGGAAAAACAAAAGTGGCTTAATGAGCTGGAAAATAAATGGTTTTAGCAGTGTTTCCACAGAAGAAAACGCATCAAATTCCGCTTCTGATGCAGAATTTGACACTGGAGTTGCCCTTGTAATGGCATATTATCAATTCGGAGACAAAAAATACCTAGACGATGCCCAGGCTTTAATCGCAACAATCAGGCAGCAAGAAATTAGCGCGAATAATTTGCATAAACCAGGTGCTGAGTGGGACGAAGAAAGAAATCCCAGCTATATTAGCCCTGCCGCCTTTGAAATTTTCAAACAAATTGAAACCCTCTCCACCGCTAAATCTAAATGGGAAAGTGTTATAACCGCAAACTACACTTTGCTCACACAAAACAATAACAAAGCCAGTTCAAGCTTATTCTCCGACTGGTGCAAAGACGATGGAACCCCAAGCTCCAAAGGCACAAGTTATAGCTACGATGCAGCTCGCGTTCCTTGGCGTTTGGCTTGGGCTAATGCTTGGTTTGGTCATGCAACTGCTAAAACCTTGCTTGGAAAAGTTGTCTCAGCAAATAAATCAGGTTACCCAGATAACGCAACATTTATAGGACCATTTATGAACGCTTATTCGGCTTCTACAAATCAAACAGAAATGAATAGTCGCTGGAATACATTGATGGGTCTCTCTGGTGCGTCTTATTACAATACCGCTTTGCAGGTTTTAACAGGGTTGCTCGCAAGCGGAAATATGCCAAACTTGAAAGCATTGAAAGGAGATAATTGCTGCACTGGCGGCACGGTAGATGGTTTGCAAATAGATAAACTTGATAAGGCAGCAAACGAAAGCGTAGCAGACAGAAATTTTGCAAGAACTTGGGAGCCTTGGTATGTGTTTACGGATAAGGGCGATAAAGGTGCTTCTACTATAAAAAACACCACATTCAAAAACATAACCTATAATAAACAAACTAAGCAATGCGAAGAAATAACCGATTACAACGTGGTTATGCAAGACGGCAGTGATTGGGTTGTTAAAATAGACCAATATACTCTTGATAAAGGTCAATTTGAGTACGAACCTTATGTAACCATAGGTTTAGATGCCGTGAATAATGGTTCAGGTTATAAACTCTCAAACTGTACAGGGGGGTTCAAATATAAATACAAAGGAGCAGCTCACAATTTTAAAACGATATCAACAAAAGTTACAGACTACAATTACCATCAAATGCAGGTTTCAACAGCTACCACCGCTTGGACAGATGTATTGGTGCCAACATCAGAACTCGCACAGGAGGCTTGGGGAATAAGTGTTCCCTTTAAACTAGACGAAATAGAAGCGTTTTCTTGGGAAGTTAAAGGTGGGCTTTCCACAAAAAGTGGTTCTTTGTCAATAAAAGATTTCTATTGCATTGGCAGCAACCTAACTTTCCCTGCTGAAAAGCCTGCATCGCAATGCAGTGGCGGTGGTACTAGCAGTTCAAGTTCTGCGAAAAGCAGTAGTTCAAATGTAGCTGGCTCAACTTCATCTAGCAGTTCAAACGTAGTAGTTAGTTCAAGCTCTGCAAAAAGCAGCAGTTCTAGTTCTAACTCAACAACAACATCTTCTTCCAGCAATAGCGAAATATCCATTGTTTTGCCGCAACTCGTGCATAGCAATGCCCTCAACCCAATGCTGGGCAGCGTAAACTTGCAAGCTCTAAACAGTACTGGAATTCAAATTTTTGATTTGAAAGGCAATACAATTCGCAAGTTAAAGTTTGAATCTGGCAACTATATTGTGCAATTGGCAGATTTGCCACAAGGTTTGTACGTTGTTAAAGCAACTAGCCGGTCTTGGAAACAAACTGTTAAAGTGATGGTGAAATAAATTTAGTTCTTAATACAACGAACACTGTACAAGTTACTCTTGTCATTGTCGTTGTAATAAACAGTCTCGTCATCGTAAACCATATCTCGACTAAAAGCGTAGTCGCTATTATCTTCACTAGAAGTCCACCAATAGCCTATGTAGCCAGTATTGAGGAAATAACCATCAGAAATGCCATAGCCGCCCGGCAAGCCAGAAAAACCATACGTGTCTTTACCATTGCCAGCACCGCTCCAACCCCTAGATGCCTTGAGATTCCTCCCGCCTGTGAAATTCACAAGAATTTGCCATTCATCATTGCTTGGCAAATGCCAACCTTTGGGGCAAGCTGTCTGAGCCAACATCCAAGTATAAAGGCGACCAAATTTTTGGCAGTTAGCAGGCTCATTACCATAGCACTTGCTGCCTTCTGCCGCATAGTTCAAATTCTCCGACATCCAAATTTGGTCTCCAATTTTCACAGTTCCATACTTTTTTCCGTCCCTAGAATCGGTATTATCACTATCGCAAGATGTAATAAGCAGCGGCAATGCAAAGACAATTGATTTTAACAGATTTTGAGTTTTCATATTGATTCTCTTTTAATGTAGAAAAAAACGCGAATTTTTATCTATATTCTTACCTGATGCAAACCAACAACATACGAAATTTTAGCATAATAGCGCACATAGACCACGGCAAAAGTACGCTTGCAGATAGGCTTATTGAACTAACTGGCACTGTTTCCAAAAACGAGATGATGGAACAGCTTTTAGACGATATGGATTTGGAACGTGAGAGGGGCATAACAATAAAAGCCCACGCCATAAGAATGGTTTATGAAAAAGGAGGCAAAGAATATCTATTTAATATGATAGACACTCCGGGGCACGTTGATTTCACTTATGAGGTTAGCCGCTCGCTCGCAGCTTGCGAAGGAGCAATTTTAGTGGTGGATGCCTCACAGGGCATAGAAGCACAAACGCTTTCCAATTTATATTTGGCAATGGACAATAATTTAACCATAATTCCTGTGATAAATAAAATTGATTTACCAGGGGCAAACCCAGATGCAGTGGCACACAGCATTGGCGATTTGCTGGGCTACGACCCAGACAAAATTCCACGTATAAGCGCAAAAGCTGGAATAAATGTTGGAGAGGTTTTGGAAAAAATCGCAGACGAAATTCCACCGCCAAAAGGTGACTCCTCTGCCCCACTCAAAGCCCTTGTTTTTGACTCTGTTTATGATTCTTATAGAGGCGTTATAAGTTATATACGAGTTATGGAAGGAACTATAAAAGCTGGCACAAAAATACGCATGATGAAAACCGGTGGCGAATATATGGTGACCGAAGTTGGCACCTTCTCAATGAAACGCGATGCCAGACCAGCCCTAGGAGCTGGAATGGTAGGTTATGTCCTTGCAAACATAAAAACCTTATCCGATGTGAAAATAGGCGACACTCTGACAGATTGCGCAAACCCAGCTGCCGAGCCGCTTGCTGGCTACAAAGAAGTTAAGCCGATGATTTTCAGCGGCATTTATCCAATAAACCCCGAAGATTACAAAAACCTGCGCGAAGCTTTGGAAAAATTGAAATTAAACGATTCCGCCCTTGTTTGGGAACCAGAGAGTTCCGGTGCGCTTGGCTTTGGATTTCGCACGGGATTTTTGGGGCTTTTGCATATGGAAATTGTGCAAGAACGCCTTGACCGCGAATTCAATGTGGATATAATAACCACCGTTCCAAACGTGGAATACCGCGTTTACATGACAAGCGGAGAGATGATACCCATAGAAAGTCCAAGCAAACTCCCCGATGCAAGCCGCTACGACCATATAGAAGAACCCTATATTAAAGCGCAAATTTTCACGCCCAAAGATTATGTTGGTCCCCTTATGCAACTTGCAGAAGAAAAACGCGGAACATTTGGCACAATGGATTACTTAGACGAAAACAAAGTTATTCTGCATTATGAACTCCCGCTTGCAGAAGTTATGTTTGATTTTTACGATAGACTAAAATCTGTGAGCAGAGGCTATGCTGGGCTTGATTATGAACAAGCTGGCTACAAAGAAAATCCTTTGATTAAATTGGATATTCTTTTGAACGGCGACCCCGTTGATGCTTTTTCTGTTATTATTCACAGGGAAAAAGCCCAGCATTATGCGCACGCTATTTGCGTAAAATTAAAAGACCTAATTCCTCGCCAGCAATTTGATGTTGCAATTCAGGGCGCAATTGGCGGCAAAATAATTAGCCGCACAACTGTTAAAGCGGTTCGCAAAGACGTGTTAGCAAAATGCTATGGCGGCGATATAACTCGCAAGCGCAAGCTATTGGAAAAGCAAAAAGAGGGCAAAAAGCGAATGAAGAATATAGGTTCCGTTGAGGTTCCTCAAAAAGCATTCCTCGCTGTGCTTTCGCTCTCTAGCCCAAGTGGGCAGAGTGGCGATGATGATGATTGAGGGTTACAGAAATTCCCAAAAATATCTATATTATTCTATAAGAGGATTTTATGCTAACTGTACAAGGTATTTATGAAAAAGGAACGGTTCAAATAAAGGAATCTATTCCGAGTTTTGAGAAGTGCGAAGTATTCGTAACATTTTTGCCTATTGAAATTGAGATTAAGCGAAATTCTGTTAAGGAAAAAAAAGAGGCTATAGATAATTTATTGGGTATTTGTGAAGGGAATACCTTAACTCTAGATGATGTAAAGCGAGAAAGGCTGTCAAGACAATGAAAATTTTATTAGATACAAACATAATGATGGATGTTATAGAAAAACGAGAACCGTCTTACAAGGATGCTGTTGCCTTGCTTAAATATGTTGCAGATACAGATGTAATATGTTATTTTAGTGCAAGCTCTGCAAAAGATATTTTTTATTTGGTTAAACGGCATACAGGCAGTTTGGAAGAAGCAAAAAAAGCAATTGTTCAAATTTCAAAATTTGTGATTTTTTGCGATACAACTAGACACGATATTCAAAATGCCTTATTATCCTCTGTGTCGGATTTTGAAGATGCAGTTCTTGTTTCTAGCGCAGAAAGAGAAGATATGGATTTTGTTATAACAAGAAATAAAAAAGATTTTGTTAATTCAGTAGTAAAAGCTATAACCCCAATAGAATTTTTGGAATCTCTACGCAATTACCCTGTTGCCTAAGATATGAACTAATAACGCTCACAGCCTACGTTTGCACCGCCCGCCTTCCGGCTAGCGGTGGGCGCATAAAAGCGCCTTCAATCCTGCAAACAACGGACGCTGAACTTGATGCCCTTACCGTAGTTGTAGTAGTCCACGTCCTCGCCGTTGTAGTTCATGTACCGGCGGTAAGCGTAGTCGCTATCGTACTCGCTAGCACTCCACCAGCTGCCGTAGTTGCCGACACTGTAGAAACCGCCACCAGAACCGCCGAAGCCGCCCGGCAGGGCGGAAAAGCCGAACTCGTCCGTGCCTTTGGGAACTCCGCTATATGAATTCCAACCGTCTTCTGCTTTCAACTTTGTTCCTGCACCTGCACAACTACTATTGTCAGAACAGCTAGGATTGATGTATTTCATCAAAATATTCCAGTCCGCATTGCTTGGTATATGCCAACCGCTAGGGCAAATACCCTTGTGCTTTGTACTTATTTGCGAAGAGCAAGTACTGGAGTTGCAGCTAGATGGCAAATTCATTGCTGTTGCCCAGTTATATAATCTGCCGTAAGTCGCACAGTTAGCTTCGCCGTTGTTATAGCATTTGCTGCCGCTTGCATCGTAGTTCATATTTCTTGCCATCCAAGTTTGAGTACCAATCACGACCGTTTGATATGTCTCACCTTCGTAAGTTACAGGAGTGCTAGAAACTACGTTAGCACTGCTAATTGGCGCAATAGACGAACTGCTCGGTTTTGAGCTTGATGACACTCCATACTCATAGCTTGACGAATACACAGACGAAGAACTTGACACTACCTTTAATCTACCGCTACAAGTAGCCGTTTTTCCGTTACAATTTCCAGAGATTGCTAATACCCATACGCTATCGTATGTGCCTGCCGCAGGATTACTCCAATTCGGTGCACCTGTCCAACTAAGACCGTTGCCAACTGTTTTGCCATCGCAAGTCACAGTCGGTGCGGTTATTGCCATGCCTGCCGTGCCAGATGACGGCACAGTTGCGCAAGCCAGCACGGAGGCTACTGTCAATGTGCCGCAGCTTGCGGTTTGTTGCTTACCACCGCAATTTGCCGTAGCCGATACATTGTATGCAGAAGCTGTGGGATTATCCCAATCCGGTGCATTTGCCCACGCAATGCCGCTGGTAATCGTATTGATTCCGCATCTAACCGTTGGCTGCGTTATGGCTGTGCCTGCTATTCCAGTCATTGGCATACCCGTGCAAGTAAGCTCATCGGCAGATGGCGCAGCGATCACTGTTAATGTACCACTGCAACTGGCAGTTTTGCCATTGCATTCGCCATAACTTGCCATTATCGATATATCTCTGTATGTGCCTATCTCAGGATTATTCCAATTCGGAGCGTTTGTCCAATCAAGACCGTAGCCAACCACTATGCCATCGCAGGTCACTACCGGTGGGATTATCGTTGTGCTTACAATGCCTATTGAAGGCACAGCAGCGCAAGCAAGCGTGTATGTACTGTTCTGCTTGGAACTAGATGAACCCCACGGCACGTAATTCTCGCTCCCAGGGTCATACGGATTATTGCGCTCCTCTTCCGCGCAAGTCGTAAAAAGAAAAGCGGCAAGAATAAAAAATCTCAAAACCATATATGTACCCCTACTCCCGAAGCCAAAACCAAACCGCCAATCACATAAAGCATATTCCTGTTGCTACGGCTGTTCTGCACATCTTTCCAAGTATCCTCGTAATATGCAGGGTCTTTCTCTATCTTGCCGTATCTATCCAACGCATTCTGCATATTTGCGTTTGCCATCAATCCAGCAGAAACAAGCACAACCCCTGCAATATCCAATGCCACAGCTACCATTGTATGGCTAGTCTTGGCTGGCTTCGCTTCCTCATAGACTATTATGTTAGGCTTTAACCTCATCGCTATGAATTGGCTACCCGCATTTATTGAAACGGTTGTATCAGCTGTCTCGTACCGCTCCAATGTGGCTATAATGCGGACATCGCCCTCGCGAAGCTCTGTTTTGCAGGGTGTTTGGGGGCAGCTCGCAGATGATTCACCGTTAAAACTTAAAATTGCACCGGAAGGCTCGGTGATTAGATTAATCTGGTGCATCTTTTGGCTCTCAATATTCATAAACAGAGCTGGTGCCTTCTCGTCTATTATGGCTACAAAGCCATGCACGTCCTTGGAATTGCCGTTGAAAGAACCTACCAATACGCCGCTCTTGGTGTTGTAAAGCTCAAAGTTTATCGAAAGCAGCTCACCGAACTTCCTTATTCGCCCCTGCGCTACATAGTCAGCATTAACCTTCCTGCCGAGTTCAGCGAGGCAGCTAGCCGCCCTGCACTCTTTAACCATGCTCTCGTATGAGCCAAGGAAGGCAACTATGCTCTCAGTAGTCATAATACCATAGAGCGATTTAGGCAAAACATTGGCAGCCGTTTCGCGCAACCTATCCGTAAGATAAGCCGATTCAGAAATGCTAATGGAATCACTATCATCAAGAGTATTAAGTATAGCAACTCTCTCCTGCATCTGCCCATAAGCGGTGAATGTGCATAACAATAATACGGTAGCGAATAGAGGGGCAAATATATTATTCATTAGATAAAAACTAGAAAAATTATTTGCCAATAAAGCACCGATGATTAAAGCGGTATATTCCCGTGTTTTCTCTTTGGACCTTCTTGGTGTTTTGTTGCCAAAGCTCTTAAATGCGCCAAAAGAATTCCACGGGTTTTTGAAGGCTCAATAACATCGTCAACATAACCGCGAGAAGCTGCAATGGTAGGGTTTGCAAACTTGT
The DNA here is from genome assembly GCA_031281275.1 of Candidatus Fibrimonadaceae bacterium. Taxonomy (GTDB): domain Bacteria; phylum Fibrobacterota; class Fibrobacteria; order Fibrobacterales; family Fibrobacteraceae; genus Fibrimonas. The sequence goes on along the minus strand of JAITFP010000087.1, from coordinate 61,733 downwards.
CTATATATTCCTGTTTGCATTCTTCCCTTTTTGCTGCTGCATCACCGCCAGCTTCTTTAACGGCATCAATATCTTTTTTGAACACTATATTCACCGCACCGTCTGGTCCCATAACCGCTATTTCTGCACCGGGCCAAGCTGCAACAAAGTCTGCGCCCAGATGTCTGGAACACATGCAAATATATGCGCCACCATAACTTTTTCTCAAAATAACCGTGAGCTTTGGAACGGTTGCCTCTGCATAAGCATAGAGCAGTTTTGCGCCGTGCCTAATTATGCCATTGTATTCTTGGTCTGTGCCCGGCAAAAATCCCGGAACATCAACAAAGGTCACCAAAGGTATGTTAAAGGCATCGCAAAAACGCACAAAGCGTGCCGCTTTGTCGCTTGCGTTCACGTCTAAGCAACCCGCAGATTCACGTGGGTTATTTGCCACAATGCCAACAGAGGTGCCTCCGAGCCGCCCAAAACCTATTATCACATTGCGGGCATAAGTCTCTTGCAATTCCAAAAATGAATGTATATCCAAAACATTTCTGATAACCGCAGACATATCGTAGGGTTTTGAGGCATCTGCAGGAACAAGCTCTTCTATGGCAGTAGGCATTTCCAAATTAACCGCAGAATTTACGGAAGGCGGAATTTCCACATTGCTGCTTGGGATATAAGAGAGCAATTTTTTTACCCAGTCCAAAGTATCTTGGTCGTTTTCGCCAACGTGAGCAACAACTCCGCTTTTGCTGGCGTGCATCTCTGGACCGCCAAGGGCTTCCATACTCACGTTCTCTCCAGTCACGGTTTTGATAACCTCTGGTCCTGTTATGAACATATAAGATGTATCTTTTACCATAACCACAAAATCGGTTATGCCAGGGCTGTAGACCGCGCCTCCGGCGCAAGGTCCCATTATCACGGATATTTGGGGAATAACTCCGCTTGCACGGGTGTTTCTCATAAAAATATCGCCATAGCCGCAAAGAGCACCTATGCCCTCTTGTACTCTTGCGCCACCAGAATCATTCATAGAAACAAAAGGCGCTCCGTTTTGCAGAGCCATATCCATAAGGCTTGCGATTTTTTTGCCGTGCATTTCACCAAGCGAACCACCAAGAACTGTGAAATCTTGTGCTGCGGCATATACCAAACGCCCATTTACAAGCCCAAAGCCTGACACTACTCCATCGCCAGGTGTCTTTTTTTTGCCAAGCCCAAAAAACTCATTGCGAAGCTCTATATACGCTCCAACTTCTACAAAGGTTCCGGGGTCAAAGAAATACTCTATGCGTTCCCAAACAGAGAGTTTGCCTTTTTTGTGCTGCTTTTCAATGGCATCTGCACCACCTCCAAGCCTCATATTGTTTTTTTTAGCATTCAAAGCCTCAATTTGGGCTGCATAAATAGGGTCTTTAGACAAATTATACCTCTCCTAGTTGAATGCTAAAAATATAGTAAATGCTCACCTAACCGGCACACGCAGTATCTCCTTTTGGCTTCCAAATTGAACTTTTACAATATATAAGCCTTTGGGCAAATCGTTAAGCATTATGGAATAGGTGCCGCTTGAAAATTCGTGCTTGCGGATGGATTTTCCGTTTAGGCTAAATACCTCTACGTTTGCCGCTTTGGATACTTGCAAATTCACACCATTATTAATCGCGAGGGCACCGTTGTTTGCTGCGTACCCAGAAATGGATATTATTGGGGTATCTTCTATTTCGCTGCTGGAGCTGTTGCCACCTGGAGTGCCGTTTGCAGAGCTACTGGAACTGTTGCCGCCTGGAGTGCCATTTGCACTAGAGCTGCTGCCTACTCTGGAGCTGCTGGAACCACCAGTGCTACCAACGCTAGAACTGCTGGAAGTGCCAGTTGCTCTAGAGGAGCTACTAGTTGTAACTGGAGGAGTAGAATTGCCGCATTTTGGTGTCTGTTGTGTTGGCAAATCCATTTTTCCGAGGCATTTGAAATCTTTTATAGCAAAATTACCCGTTGCTGGGGATAACCCCGTTCCTCCGGAAGTCGCAGCTCCTAAAAGTTCCCATCCCCAACCACGAACTTTTGCTAGGTTAAAAGGTTTTACTTCGGTAACCCAGCTTCCAGTTGGCTGTTCTAGTTCAGTTGGAGGTATTGTAATAGTCGTCCAACTTGATGTTGAAGCGGTTGTGATGTTCTTAAAATGGTCAAAGCCTGCACCTTCTGTGAGTTCAGAGCTTAACGCTTTGAATTTGTGAGGCGGACCTTTATAGCTGTAGCTAAAGCCGCCTGTGCATTTTGAAAGGTCATAACCACCTTGATTTGTAGGTTTGCCATTTTTCCTAGCATCCAAACCCAAGGCTACAAATGGCTCGTATTTATAGGTTCCCTGGTCAAGTGTGTAACTTGAAATTTTAACTGCCCAGTCATTGCCATCTTGAAGAACTACGCGATAACTATCAATTTCTTTACAATTATCATTTTCATCTTTGGCTTTGAATGGAGTATTGGTTATTTTAGAATTAGCTTGACCAGCATCAGGTTTGCCATCCTTGTATCCAGCTTCTTTATCTGTATAGGCATACCAAGCTTCCCAAAGAGCTGATAAACTTCTATTATCTTCGGTATCGCTTCCTGCAACGGCAAGCCTGTCTAATGTAGTGGAGTTTCCATCACCGCCTCCTACGGCAGACATATTTGTGCCACAGTTGCCAGCAGCACAAGCTTTTAAGTTGGGCATATTGCCACTCACAAGCAAACCTGTTAAAAGCAACATAGACTGGTTAAAATAAGAAGTGTTGGCTCTTTCGGTCTGACCCATCATAGTGCTGAAAAATGAATTTAATTTGGATTGATAACTGCTATTATTTGTTAAAGCGCACATCAAAGAACCATAGTAACTGGCATTGGAATTAGTACCCATAGTTCCATCTAATTTTATGGGTCCTTTAATGTCGCCAGGATTTTTTCCATTGACCCAAGTTCCCAATTTATTGATCAAAGTTTTTGCATCTGCATGACCAAACCAAGCATTTGCCGTAGCCCAGCGCCAAGGAGCACGAACTGCATCTTGGTCGTAGGCTATTTCGTTAATTCCGCAACTATTTGTGCAAGTATTGGGATTGCCGCTGGCATCACTCCAGCCAGATACCAAACCTGTTGAATTTTTATTTTGATTATTCTTTAAAAGAGTGTAATTCGCAGTAAGAGCACTTGCCCAGTTTGAAGAATTACCCAAATCTTTGAATATTTCAAAAGCAGCAGGGGCTACATAACTAGGATTTTTATTGCCGTTCCAAGCATCTCCTGGTTTATGAAGACCATTGCTTTCCATTTCAGATGCCCAGATTTTCCCTATTAAGTCCTTTGCAGCGGTTTCGTATTTTGTGTCATCAAACTGATAGCGAGCCATTGCCAAGGCAAGGGCAACATCAAATTCAGCATCAGTTGCACCATTTTGCCCCGTAGCACCGCTAAAACCGCTAATTTTCCAATTCATAACTCCATTGCTGTTTGTATTAGCTTTATAATATGCCCACAATTTGTCAAAATGGTCTTGATAGCTTGTGGTGCCACTAAAATAAACCGCCAATAGCATGGCGTAGCCAATGCCTTCGCTAACGGTGTAATTCGCATCATCTTGTTTATCTGGATCAAAAAATTTAATACGAGCGCAAGCAGTGCCCCCGCAAGTTCCAGTCACATAAAAATCCTTTATATAATTTTCAAATTTGGCTTTTAAGTCCGTATCTGCGGTTGAGTTCGCAACATTTATTGTTCCGTTGCCGTATTGTTTCCTTTGTGGGTACGGAAACTTAACCGCAGAATACGCTAGAAGTGTAGCGAGTGCCAATATGGCTGTTATTTTTTTGAGCATAAGAACGCCCCCATTTTAAGCTAAAAACTACCTATATTAAATATAGATTTTTTTAGGCAAATGGGGAAGTTTTTTTATCTAATCGGCACTCTCAATATCTCTTTTTGGCTTCCAAACTGAGCTTTTACAATATACAAGCCCTTTGGCAAGTCGGCAAGGGATACATTATAGCTACCTTGCGTGAATTTCAATGAGCGTACTTGGTTGCCTTTTAGGTCAAAGACTTTGAAGCTCGCTTCACGGGCTACCTGTAAGTTTATGGAGTTTTGCATTGCGTTTAGACTGTTGGTAAAGGCAATTTGGTGTAAATCTATGGAAGCGGGATCTTCTGCGCTGGAACTGGAGCTGGGCTCTTCCGCACTGGAGCTGGAAATGGGATTGGGATTTGTGCCATCTGTAGCCGCTAGGATATTCACAAATACAAAATTGTTGGCTCCAGTAAAAGTTAATTTCAACGTTGTTTCTGAACCGCTTGCAGTTACATTTATAGGAATATAATCCGCATTTTTCCATGTTGATGCGCCGCCCGTGCTTGCAAGCTCAGCAGAAGCAGACTCAACGCCATCGCCCTGCAAAGAAACAGTTGCCGCAGCTGTTGAGCCATATCTAAGTCTAACTTTGTATTTGCCTGGTCCTGAAAGATCGGTTAATTTATAGCTAACGCTAAATGTACTTGCATTGCCCTGCAATACTGGAGCCGAATTTAAAATTACCGAATCTTTTGCCCCAGACATAGTGCCAGGAACAAAATCCACCGCATTGGTTGCCGCGCCACCAACCTTTACAATGCCAGTTTTTTGCCCTTTTTCGGCTGGATTTCCGCAATTTATGGTTAACTGAGTTAAACTCACATTGCCGCCATTGCCAGAAGTGACTCCACCGCCAGCATTGCGAGCTTTCATAATTTGCTGAACATATTTTCCAGATGCGGATAAATTGCCATCGCTAAATGTGCCGCCACCGCAACAATTCTGCGATAAAGCCGCCGAAGATTCGCCTTTGTCTGTTACGGACCAATTTGCCCAAGAAATGCCGAGCGTTTCAACCAAGCTCATCCAGCCATTTGTTAAAGTCCAATCTTGTGTACCATTGCCGTCTGCAAAACTTGTTCCCCACTCAGTAGCAAAAACTGGAAAATTGTCGCACCAAGCCACCTGAAGAGCAGCTTTATAAGCGTTATGGTTTGGATCCGAAGTATAAAAATGCAGAGTGTACATAACATTCTTTGCCTTGCTTTGGGCAATGGGACTAGCCTTTGGAGAAGATAAGTCAGCGGAATAGTTAGGGTTGCCCACTATTATTATGCCATCTGGGTCATTTGCTCTGATAACATCTATGATTGCCTCTGCATACGATTTTACTTGAGACCAACTTTGCTTTATCGGTTCGTTGTAAACTTCGTACAGAACATGGGTATAGCCTCTGGTTTTTGCATGATTAGATACCGTGCGAAAGAAATTCGTAGCTCCGTTCTGATCTATGTCATGGTAATGCCAATCTGCAATTACATAAATTCCAGCTTGCGAAGTCCAGTCCATAAATTCAGTCATTTGCGAAGTGTTTCCATCTCCTATGGCAACTCTAATTACGTTTGCATTCCAAGAAGAGCCTGCAAGGGTGGAAACTGTACTCTGCTTGTAAAATCTACTACCCTCTGTCCATTTATTCCAGAACATGCTCATGCCGCGAAGCACAAATTCTTTGTCATTTTTGTCCACAATTTTGCCGTTTTTAACAGACAATTTACCGTGGTCTCCAAATGGGGTGGCAAAAGAGAGAACCGCCCCTAACGCAATTAAAAGGATAGAACGTATCATATATATAATATACATAATTTTTTTCCAAAAAAACATTTTTTCGCTTTTCTGTGATATTTTGCAATAAAAAAGCCCTCTTGCGAGGGCTTAGGCTTGTAAAAGTGAAAAATAGATTATTTCAACATAATTTTCTGCACAATTCCGCGACTCTCGGAACGAACCATATAAACGCCCACAGGCAAGTTTGAAAGGTTCAAACGCTCGTCTTTGGCAAGTGTTTTTTGTGCTACTACCTTGCCCTGCAAACTTACAACCTGAACAGTGCCAGCAAAGTTTGCAGAAAGAGTGCGACCATTCAAATTGAAATTATAAGCAGAAGCAACTTTGCCACCGACAATAGGACTGGGATCGCCGCCACCACCTTGGTATGGCGGAAGTTCTTCTGCATCTCCGCTGCAAGAACCATGCCAACCGACTTCCTTCAACTGGAAGTGAATTGTTTCTGCTGCTGCAGTCTTGGTTTTAAGGGCAAATTTCAAAGCTTCTGCTTTTGTAAGAGCAGTCTCTCTAGGCTCAGTCGGTTCACCAGTTTCGTAGGAAAGCCCAAAGGATTCCCATTTTATATTAACCGTCTTCCAGCTGGAGGCAGCAGGTAATTTCGCTATCCAAGTATTATATTCATATAATGATTCGTTCCAGCCAAGTTCAACATCAACGCCTGCTTTATCTGCTTTGTAAACTATGCAAAGACCTGCTCCAGCACCACCAATGTTTTCTATGTAAGAACCTTCATAGTCCGTTCTCTCACACTCTTCTTTTCCACGCCAATTAAAGCCAATAGCAGACACGCTAGGTTTTTCATCGGTTCCACCTGGGTTTGAAAAGGTTACGTCCAAACCATCTGTTCCCGCACCTAATCCATAGCCTTTAACCAAATAATGCTTACCGGCTGTTCCAGTTGTGGCACCAGCCACCGTCTTTTCTATCCAGTCCACATTCTGCTTTCCGGGTTCTATGTATTTCTCAATAACAATAGTACCAATCGCTTCGGTTGGCTTTAGATCGGTTTCACATCCCCCTTGCCCTTTTGGTACGAATACGTTATTGCTAGAACTAGCATCTTTTACCGTTCCGCCTTCATCTGCATAACCAAACCACCAGCCGCCGGTTCCATCAAAACAAGGTCTGCCCCAGCCATTTGTAGCACTTGGTGTAACTTGTGACCAGCAATATACTGCACCTGGTGTATGCACTTGTCCGCAAAATGTACCACAGTTAGTTGCATCAAGCAAAGTGGCGAAATCCCAAAGATTGCCTGCAGAAAAAGCTGCACTGGCTAAACCCGCCACAGCCAAAATTTTAAGTTTCCTCATCTGAGCCTCCATTAATTTAACTTTCACCTAAAAATATAGAAAATTTTTACAAAAAATAGACATTTTTTTTACAAACGCACCACAATTGCCCTTTTATGGTGATAAAAACCCTCAGAATCCGCAATTTTAGCTATATTTGCCCCATTTTTCTCCAAAGCCTTTTTGCTATACCTTATAATGCTAGTCCTCTTCAAAAAATCATAAACCCCAAGCGGGCTTGCAAACCTAGCTGTGCCATTTGTTGGCAAAACGTGATTAGGTCCAGCAAAATAATCTCCAACTGGTTCGGAAGAATAAGAGCCTATGAATATAGCTCCTGCATTTTCTACCATTTTTTCCAAATCGTCTTGGTTCTTAGCCACTATCTCTAAATGCTCCGGTGCAATTTTATTCACAATGCTCACAGCCTCATTCATATTCTTAGCCAAAAAAATTCGCCCATAAGCGGAAAGCGATTTTTCTAGAATATCTTTTTTGGGGCTTGAATTCACCTGCTCCGCTATGCAGGCGGCTAGCTTTTTCGCAAAAGCCAAAGAATCGGTTACGCAAACAGAAGCCTCAAAACCAGACCCGTGCTCTGCCTGCGAAAGCATATCTGCTGCTACCCACTTAGGGTTTGCCGTGGAATCTGCCAAAACCGCAATCTCGGAGGGTCCGGCTATCATATCTATATCCACAGTTCCAAAAACCTCTTTTTTTGCAAAGGCGGCAAATACATTGCCGGGACCAACAATTTTGTCAACAGGAGCTATGCCTTTTGCGCCATAAGCCAGCAAGCCAATGGCTTGCGCTCCGCCAATGTGATAAACCTCTTTTATTCCAAGTTCCAAAAGCACATAAGCAACCGAGCTGTGCAAGCTCTCTTTTATGGGACTCACCACCACAAGCTCCTTTACCCCTGCAACCAAAGCTGGCACCGCATTCATAATGAGCGTACTCGGATAAACTCCTGCACCACCAGGTACATACAATCCTACTCTTTTAAGCGGTCTAATTTTTTGCCCCAAAACCTCTCCGTCTTTGCCTTTAAAAGTCCAAGATTTTTCCGTTTGTTTTTGATGAAAAATCTTTACATTTTCAATGGCTTGCTTTAACGCATTCTTCAAATCCGAATCAATTTTAGCAACAGCTTTTTTTATTTCCGCTTCGCTAATCCTCAAATCATTTTTCTTCAACCCATCATATTTCTTAGCATAAAGAACCGCTGCCTGGGTCCCTTTTTCCTTGACATTGAAAAGAATTTCTCTGACGAGTTTTTCAATTTCGATGCTCTGCGCAGCAGAGCGAGAACATATTCTCAAAACTTCGGGAGAATTTTGATTTGCTTTTATTATTGGAATTTGCATGTATGGAAATATAGTAAGTGCGTTTTTCTATATTCCATCTACAATGCTTCGCTTTCTCATAATTCTGCTTTTGTGCGCTCTTTTTGCAGCGTGTTCATCTGATAATTCTGCAACCGTGAAAGAATGGTTTGATAACCAAGGTATTGCAACCTCTTATGGCAAGGATTCCATAGAAATTGAAATTTCTTTAAAGAATTCCAAGTTAGGGCGTGATACCTCTACATCTACATCTATGGTTAGCTCTTTTGCCGTGCTTGGAAATGCGAATAATGTGGAGCAAATTCTTTATTTTGGTTTGAGAACTGTGGGCAAGCTCGATTCCGTTTGGAATTTGAAACCAGATAGCGTTTTTTATGCTAATTTTTATGAAGGCAATATTCCAGATGAACATAAAAACATACAAGCTAGATTTTATTGGTCAAAAGAAACAGAAACAGTACACGATACCACTTGGCTTAAATTCCAAAAACCATTCACAGATTCCGCAGATATAAGCATTGATTCATTTAGCGTTCTTCTGCCAACAAAATTTCGGGAACTTAAAGCCGATACCCTTAGGTTGTTTGTTGGCATAAAGTTGCTCACAAATAACGCGATTTTGCGCATTGCCGCGCCCGCAATTTCCGATATATCTGGCTTATTGCGCGTTGCGCAAAAAACGCACGTAGAATCGTGCGGAGATTTATGTTTGCACGGCGGAGTTAGAGAATCTCTTGATGTTGTTTTTGAAGTTGGAAAAAATAAAATAAAAGCTAACAAAACAGTTGTCTTTGCACAATTGGTTTTGCCCAAATCAAGCGATACCACGGGAAGCGAGCTTGGACGTGCGGTGCCAGTGCTTGTGTTTAACGAAGAGTATAGGATAGACACAGATTTTGTAGAAAAGAATGGTCATTCAAATCTTGTATTTTGGGAAGGCGATACTTTAAAACTCCAAGTCACTAAAAAACTGCGCAACTATGTACCAAATACCTTTAGCTTAACGTTAAGGCTTGGAAATCCAACGATAAATCCAAAATCTCTTTCTTTTTCTAACATTAGACCCGCTTATTCAAGCTATAATTTCAACACAGCTTTTGAAGGTGCAAAGCTAAGGCTTTGGTATGCTGAAACAGATAACCATTAAAAATTTAGCCTTAATAGCAAACGCAGAAATCTCTTTTTCAAACGGATTCTGGGCTATAACAGGCGAAACGGGTGCGGGAAAATCCGTGTTTTTAAGTGCCTTAAAACTTTTGTGCGGAGCAAAAGCAAGCTCAGAGCAAATTAGAAATGGCGAGGAATGTGCAGTTTTAAAAGGGCTTTTCAACATTGAAAAATTAAACGATGCAAAAGAATTTTTGCAAGAAAGGGAAATAGATTTTGAAGACGGTGAGCTTGAAATTCAGCGTGAAATTTTTCAAAACGGAAAAAGCAAAGCCCGCATAAATGGTGTTATCTCAAGCACCCGCGACTTGCAAGAACTCGGCGAAAAACTTGTGCAAATGCACGGGCAAAGCGAGCAAACTTTGCTAAAAGATATTAGAGCACAGCAAAAATTCATAGATGCCTATTGCGGAAACGAAGAGCTTTTGCAAAGATGCAAGGAATCTTTTGAAAAGTGGAACGAGGTGAATAAAAAAATAGAGGAATGCCAAAAAAATGCGGAATCCATAGCGCAACAAAAAGATTTTTTGCAGTTTCAGTTAAAAGAACTCACAAGCGCAAACTTAAAACCAAACGAAGAAGAAGAATGTGAAAGCATTGTGCAAAGCTCAGCAAGTTCCGAATTCAAAAGAAAAATCTCAAATGAATGTTTAGATTTGCTCATAAGCGAAGGCGGCATTTTGGAGCGTTTGAGCGAACTGGTATATAGATTGCAAAAATTTCAAGGCAAATGCAGCGATGCCCCAAAACCAGATGCGGCAATAACAGCAGAAGAGGGTCTTAAAGTTTTGAGCCAAGAACTGAAAAAAGCGAGCAAACCGGAGAATTACAGCCCAGCGCAAATAGAAAACGCAAATGCGAGAATTGCCCTAATACAAAAATTGAAACGCAAATACCACACAGATTTGAACGGCTTAATAGATTTGCGTGAAAAGAGAAAGCAGGAACTGGAAAGCCTAGAAAATTCAGATTCCGATATAGCTGAATTGCAAAAAAAATCCTCCAAACTTAGGCTTGAATTTGAGAAAAACGCCACTGAACTTTCAAAAAAGAGAAATTCAGGCGCAAAAAAACTGGATGCAGAAGTTGAAGAGCTTTTGCACACCCTAGCAATGCCAACAGCCATATTCTCCACACGCTTCACGCAGTTGGAAAACCTGAACGCCTTCGGTGCGGAGCAAGGTGAATTTTGGCTTGCCCCAAACAAGGGCGAGGGTTCCAAGCCATTGAAGCAAGCCGCCAGCGGCGGCGAACTATCCCGCGTTTTGCTCTCCTTTAAATGCGCAATGGCAGAAAGAGATAAAATCCCCCTTTTGGTTTTTGACGAGGTGGATAGCGGAATTAGCGGCGAAACAGCCCATAAAGTTGGAGAATGCCTGCGTGAGCTTGGTAAATACCACCAAGTACTTACAATAACGCACTTGCACCAAGTAGCGGCACAAGCAAGCGGTCAATTTTGCGTAAAAAAGATAGAAACCAAGGAACGCACGTACACAACCGTAGAACCTCTGAGCGAAAAAGCACGAATTTCCGAGATTGCCAGAATGCTCGGAGACGAAAATTCCCCCGCAGTTTTGGCTCATGCACGCGAATTAATGAAATAAATCAAGAAAAATGAAAAAAAATAAAAAAAATTCACTTTTCAGGATTTTTTTTGCCAAAAGTTACGTCTAACAAGTATGAACATAAGAGAATCCATATCGTTTTTCTTTTTTGGCGATTCCTGCCTAGCTTGCGGGAACTCCAAAAAAATAGATCCCTGGCTTTGCCATAACTGCAAGGAAGAGCTAATTGCTTGCGGACAGCACCCTATATGGCTCGGCAAAGAGGATGCCATAAGCCTTTTCCCCATGAATTCCCTAACCAGAAGCCTGATTTTGGCTATGAAATACAAGGGAATGCAAAAAATAGCCTCATATTTGGTGGCTAACTCCTCCATTGGTCGCAAAGGGGAAGCTCTCCAAATTTTGGAGAGCTGGGGAAAAAACATGAGTTTTGTCCCTGTGCCTGTGCACAGCGCGCGAAAGCGCGAAAGGGGCTACAACCAATGCGAGCAGGCTGCCCTTGAACTTGCGCTGCACTGTGGAGGGAAATTGCAGACAAATGTCTTAAAAAGGCGTATCTACAAGCCCTCGCAAACATTGCTGGGCAGCAATGCCCGTTCTTTGAACGTTGCAGGTGCATTTGAGGCTAAAAAAGCCACAAATTTGCAGATTTCGCCGCAAATAGTGGTTGTGGACGATGTTTACACAACCGGGGCAACAACGGCTTCTTGCGCCAGGGCTTTGAAGAGGGCGGGTTTTGAGAACGTAAAGACCTGCACCCTGCTCTATGAATTGCCGGCAAGTGCTATGGTGGATATGGTGGCGGATAAGAAGGCAGGGTGGAGGACGGAGGAGGATTAAGCCCATATAATCCATAAACCAACCTATCTATTTCTCCCTCAAATTTTTTGGTATCGGCTGCTGGATTTTCCTCTTTTAAAGAAATAATTTTTTCGACCAATGATATAATTTCCTGTTTGTCGCGAATAGGAAATTTATCTGGTATAGGCAACGCATATAAAGAATATATACGGAATTGCGCTAAAGTTCTTCCTTTTTGCCCATTTATTCCATTTTGATATAAAAATGTTAGCAACGATGAATTTAATAGCCCGATTAAAAAACGAAAATCCATTTCATTTAACCTACTATGACCAACATAAACATTTTGATGAGCAATAACCAAATTGTCATTATTTATAGGAGCAACAATAATGCTATCTCCCGTCTTTCGTATAAAAAATCTATTTCCTGAATGTAAATTAACATCATATTTTTTACAATCATTCTGTGGAATATAAACTATCTTTACTGGCACATAACGAGATAATTCCTCATCTAAAATTGCTGCAATCATACCTTCCCGTGGTTTATAAGACATTTTATTATTATCAATTATCATATTGTGCTCCCCTTCAGATAAAGTAAGCAATTTTTTAATAGTTAAAGAACAAGAAGAGTATATTTTTTCAGCAAGTGGATGCTTATATAACAATATTTTGTTCTCCTTTATCAATATATTTATTTTGTAACTTTCCACCAATTGCGATAAAGACCTTTCTTTTAGAATATTTCGCTCAATATTTTTTAAATCGCAATATGATACATCTTTTTGATTTAATTTACTTCGTTTTGATATAAAAATTGCTGATGGAACAATGAGTTCTTCAAAAATTCCAAACCCCAAATCAACAATAACATCGGTCATATTTTCTGTAAAAAGAATTTTTCTTATATCACTATAATTTTTCAAATCAATATAAGTATTAGGAGTAATATATGCCACTATACCGTTCGGTTTTACCAATCCAAAAGCCTTGTCAATAAACCATTTGTAATAGTCTCTGCACCCCTCAGATGAATTAGGCAACTGATTTGCATAAAGATTAAATAATAATTTTAGTTTATTTGCCTCTTCATATTTATTAGCATTTTCTAATTGTTTTATTGGGCTACCTTTTCCACTCAAAAATAAATATGGCGGGTTTCCAATCACAATATCAAATCCATCTCTTATTCCAAACATAATCTGGCTATTAAAAAACGGCGAGCCGCCGCCCTGTAACTTTATGTTTATAAGCGCATCGGCAACAATAAACTTGGTTTCCAAATTCGGTAAAACATCGAAATCTTCAACTTTTTCAGGTATTTGATAATCTACAAGCAACGAAATGAAAAAACGCAATTTGCTAATCTCTATTGCAATATTTTGAATATCAATACCATAAATGCAATTCGAGATTATATCTAACTTATTTTCATAGGTTGTTTTGTACTTTCGTAGTTTTTCCACAGTTCGTACCATCAAATTGAACATACCCATAGGAAATGCACCGGAGCCACAGGCTGGGTCAAGTATTTTCAAATCGGTAATGGCAGCAAGCATTTTATTTTTATCTGGAAAATTTAAATAATCTTCGTCGCTGTCTATCAATTTATCAATTTGCAGGTGCAAATCTGGGAATTTTGCTTTTAAACTCTTTTTCAAACTTTCGCTACACATATAATCAACTATTTCGCGTGGTGTATAAAAACTACCCGTTTGTTTTCTGGCATTTTTTTGAGTTTCAAGATTGTAAAAAGCAATCAGATTCTCAAAAACCGTTCCTAAAAGCTCAGGGTCTAGGGCAATATCCTGTTCCACCGGTGTAGATTCTTCAACCGTGAACACAAAACTGTTGAATAAATCAATAAGTTCAAAAATAATATCATCGCTAATGCTTTGTTTTATTTGTTGGTCGTGGCAAGTGAAAATCCCTCCATTAATAAATGGTATTTCATCGGTCAATTGCTTAAATTCAATTGCTTTGCCTTGTTTGAAAAATGTTTCATATCTAAAAAATTGAAACATATCATATTCATTTTGTTCAAGGAAACGGCGTTCAGAAATTTTGGTGTTCAAAACCGCAAAAAACATATTTTGCAATACTGCATTGTAATATGTATTTTTATTTTTCAAAAAATCAGCAGCAAATTTACGAGTAAAAAAATCAGGTTTAATCATTTTTTTTTCTTTCATAAACCACATAAACATTAAACGAATTATTACACGAATAACGGCTTGCGCTTTAAGTTCATCATCAATTTGTATATTTTCAAGGCATTTAAAATACCAACCTTTTTTGGTGATATTCCCCTCTTTATCTATTTTGGCAACTAATTTTTCATAAAAACTACGATTTAGCGTTTTTATATCAAGTACCTTCTGCCAAGCATTATGCAAATCTGCAAAACTATTTATAACGTATTTAGTTCTGAGTTGTTCAATGGATAAATAAAATAAAATATCAATATGAGCACGGTGAGGTTCTTTTGTATTAATATCCTTGATAAGAGTTACTTTTTCTAAAACATCTTTACTTTCATCTCGTTTACTTATTCTTCTATTAATAATTGAAAATGTAATTTTATCTCCTATTTTAAAAATTACAAATGTTGGTATTGAAAATATTTTATTAATTTCCCTTGTTATCTGACTTAAAATGCTACGAGAATATTCCGTTTTTTTTTCTTTTAATTCTAAACAAAAGAAAAGATATGCATCAGTTTCATTTTTATCGAAAGTATTTTTTGAAAAATTTAGTTGTGACTCTAATTCACCACTGGTAATTTGGAAAATAAAATCAATGTAATTCCAATTTTCAACAAATGCTTTGTCTTTTCTAAATGTTGAATTTTCTGTAATAAATTGAGAAGAAAATTCTTCGAAAGTTTTATTTTGAAGTGGTGTTTTTCTAGAAGATTGAAGTCCAATAACTTTCAAAAGAAATTCTATTTTCTCTGTAAGATCAGTAGTAGAAATTTCTTCTAATGCTTTTTGTATTTCATTTTTTCCCACCTATAGTCTCTTATTTTAGAATTATTCATATTTTAGTCTTAACTACCCAAACCTTCCCTGCCTCCACAAAATCAACCTTAAGCTCAGAACCAGCCACTATAAAATCGCTCCTAGACTGGGCATCAAACATTTTATCCCCAAACTTTGCGTGACCGCAAGGGCGTAAATCTGTTAAGGCTACGCCTCTATCGCCTTTTTTTATTTCCTCAACAAATTCTTCAACGGGGGAATATGCTTTGGACAAATCGGTTTTGTTTATTGGAGTTAAAGAATCTGGGAGCATTGGGATTAAATATTTTGAAGCGACAATGGGCAAAGACAAGGCTAGCACCGCACATAACATTATATATATCAAACCATATTGCCAATTTGAGAGAGAACCTAACGTAGGCGCAAAATCTGGTAAATTTGAGCCATCAAAAGACAAAGCTAGAGCTGCCACAAAGCATACTATCCCAAGCGCACCGCAAATCATGGCACCGGGTAAAACGAAAATTTCCAAAAGCATAAATACAACGCCTAGGCAAAGCAAAACTAGGGGGAGTTTATCGTGCAGGTTGCTCGCATATTGACCTAAAAATACGGTTGCCAAAAGCACAATGCCTATAACACCGAAAATGCCAAAACCTGGTGTTTTAAATTCCATATAAAGAGCCCCAAAGCCCAGTATCATTAAAATCCCAGATATTGCGCCTATGAATCTCGTCAACTTTTCTGCCCATGATATTTCAATAATCTCAGTTCTTGTTATGCCTATTTCTTTTTTAAAAGCCTCTATGTTTTCTGGGGTCCCTTTTGAAAATTTCAAACGCTGGGCTTCCTCATTTGTCATTGTCAAAAGCTCGCCTGCCCTCACAAGAGTTTTTTTGCTTGTCCATTTCTTTTGCTCCTCTTCGGGCATATCGCTATATTCGGCAACATTCACATAAATGGTAGTGTCTTTGTTGGAAAGTTCCATAACACCCAAGTCGGGACTAACAAAGGCTTCCGAGAGCAGGCGCGGGTGCCCGTTTCTCTCTGCTAAATTGCGGAATTTTGCCCTTAATGGAGATTGTATTTTTTCGCCTACAATTTGAGGTTGACCATCGGAGTTTTGCACTATGGGGGCGCAATCGCCAATGGTTGTGCTGGGGAGCATATAGAGCTTATCGCTGGAAAGGGCAATTAAGGCTCCTGCACTTATGGCTTTTTTTTGCACCAGAGCAATGGTTGGAATTTTTAAAGCTGTTATTGTGTCCACAATATCAAAGGCGGCATCCAAGCGACCACCAAAGGTATTTACTTCAAAAACTAT
The DNA here is from genome assembly GCA_031281275.1 of Candidatus Fibrimonadaceae bacterium. Taxonomy (GTDB): domain Bacteria; phylum Fibrobacterota; class Fibrobacteria; order Fibrobacterales; family Fibrobacteraceae; genus Fibrimonas. Next base: position 45,588 of record JAITFP010000087.1, on the reverse strand, counting down.
TAAATCTGGCTTTCTTGCAACCGCTTCTGCTATGGCACGGCGCGCATAGTCGCTCATGCCGGGATCAACATCGCCTTCAAGGGTTATCCAAGCAGCAGTTTTGCTCCCCGTTTCGGGGTTTGCAAAAGCAAAGGAGGCACTGATTAATATTAGAGTTAATAAACGAAACATACTGCAAAATTAGAAAATTTCTAATAATGCACTATGGAATGCACGGGGCAGTTTACTTTTATGTTTTTGCGACCTTGCAAAAAATCTAGTTCTACCAAAAATACCATTCCACTTACCAAAGCTCCCTGTTTTTCCACTAAACGTGCCGCCGCAGAAATGGTTCCACCTGTTGCCAGAACATCGTCTAACAGCAAAACTCGCTCGCCCTTGCTAAAAGCATCTTTGTGGATTTCTATGGTTGCTGTGCCATATTCCAAAGAATAGTCTTCGGAATCTGTTTGCCACGGTAGCTTGCCCTTTTTGCGAATGGGAGTAAATCCGCAGCCTAGCTCAATGGCAACGCAAGAACCAAAAAAGAATCCCCTTGACTCTATAGCCGCAACATTCTGGATGCCAGCACTTCTAAATGGCTCTGCCATTTTTTGAACAACAAACTTAAAAGCCTCCCCATTAGACATAAGTGGCGTAATATCCCTGAAAATTACCCCAGATTGAGGGAAATCTGGAATATCACGAATAAAAGATTTAATATCCATGCCAGAAAATATAGTAAAACCCCAAACGTTTTCTACATTACCCCTATGCCTTTTTGTAGCATAATGAAAAAATCTGTATTTTTTGCCATTGTTTGGGTGGTATCGGCTTTTGCATATCAAAATGTGCTTGTGCTTAATTCCTATAATCAAGGATTTGTAAAAACAAATGATATCACTAGGGCTATACAAGATGTGTTAAGAAAAAGCAATATGAATATTCATATAGAAGATATTGATATGCGCGAAGAGCTAATTAACTCCATGCTGCAAAAATATATAGATATAAACATGAAATTTGATGTGATTATAACAGTGGACCAAACTGCATTTAATTATGTGAAAAACCACGAAAACATATTGTGGGAAAACGTTCCTATAGTAGCTTGTGGAATAAGCAAGCTGCAAGCCGAGTCGGTATCTGAACCAGAACCAACAGAATTTATTGAACCTCTGGATTCCGAAAGCACAGAGTTATCATTAGAGCAAATGGACTCTATAGCACCAAAAAAATCCTTATGGTCTGGCATTTATGAATTTTACGATTTGCCTGCTCAAATAGATTTTATACAACGCATACAAGGCAATGTCAAAAGAATTATATTCATAACCGACAACACAGATGCCAGCAAAGATGTAAGTGAGCAATTGAACTCCACCATATCTATGCAAAAAAACATAAATCTGGAAGAATGGAAAAAGCCATCACTGGAAAGCCTTGCAGACTCCCTTAGGCATTTGAATCCAAGCCAAGATGCTGTTGTGTTGGTAGGTGTAGAGCTAAATGGTTCCACCAAAAATCCGCAAAAATTATGGCAAGATATGACCAAATATGTGGACAGCAACAGCACAGCCCCGGTATATTCATTTTGGGATATTGGAATACAAAACGGAGTTATTGGTGGAAATATAATTCTTGCGTCTTTAATGGGAAAAAACATAGGATTAATTGCCGAGGCAATCCTCGCTGGAAATGATACTTATAATTCTGGATTTAAAAGAACTTCAAATATGCCTATGGTGGACGACAATGCAGCCGCAAAGAGAAAATTGAAACTATATAAACTTCCTCCAGAAACAATCAGGCTTAACAAGGAGGAATCTTGGATAATAAGCAAGTACCAGCAGTATGTATATAATATGAAAAACGCCATTATTGCAGAACTTGTGATTATATTGCTACTCGGATTTTCTTTTTATTCATATTTCAAATATTCAAACAGAAAACTGTTGCAAGAAAAACATGCCGTTGAAAAGGCAAGCAAGGCAAAGAGCTTATTTTTGGCAAACATGAGCCACGAAATAAGAAATCCCCTAAACTCAATGCTTGGATTTTCAGAATTGCTACTGAGCAAAAGCACAAATTTAAACGATGAGCAAAGGGAATGGTGCAATAACATAGAGATATCCTCTTACCATTTGCGCGATACATTTAACAACATATTAGATTTTTCAAAAATTGAAGCCGGAAATCTTAAAATAGAAGAGGAATGGGTTGACATATTCTCGCTATGCGACGATTTGATAAGCGTTTGCAGCCACTACTTGATTTACAAGCCCATTAAATTTTATGTTTTGCCATCTATTTATATGCCAAAATTTATAAAAACAGACCCTATAAGATTAAAACAGGTTTTGGTAAATTTGATTAGCAACGCAATGAAATTCACAACTGAAGGCTCGGTAAAATTATTAATTAATCCAGAAACAAATGAAGACGAGCAAAAAATACACTTTGAAATAATTGACACGGGAATTGGAATTCCAAAAGAAAAAATCAAGAAAATATTTGAGCCATTTGAACAAATAGACTCTGGGCACACCAGAAAATACGGAGGTTCTGGGCTTGGTCTCACAATATCTAAAAATATTTTGCAAGCTATGAACTCCAATTTAGAAGTCCAAAGCGATAAAAAAGGTAGCCGGTTTCATTTTCTTTTGTCTCTCAAAACAAAAGAAAATGAATTCTATAAAAAATTCCTAAATGAAAAACATCAGAAAGTTGTAATTTACAACCAAGATAAACAAATACTTTCATTTATCAAAGAATGTGTAGAAGCCGTTGAAGGAATCGCAGAAGAATCTACAGACATGAAAACCATTTTTAGCCTTAACAATCGGGATTTGCTTATAGCCGAAGCAGATGATTTTTCAGATAACCAAATACAAAAAATCCAAGAAATGTTCCCAAAGGTTATATTGGTATTCCATAAGAAAAATGATAAAATTGCAAAAATAAAATTGTATCATCCAAAATTCGAATGTCTTTTATCCCCTGTGAAAAGCAACGACGTTTTAACCGTTTTGCAAAGGCTATATATGCCTTAATGCTTCTGCAATTAGCTTGCCAGCATCTGCTCCTCTGCCTAAAATTTCGGAAGCTTTTTCCACAGCTTTTTTGGCTCCGGGATCTTTTACCCCAAGGGTATGCAAAGCAAGCACGGCTTCTTGTTCTGCAAAAGGCAAGCTCGCAGATGAATTTTCACCAGCAGTCGCAGAAATGGAAAGTGCTTTGTCTTTCAAGGCAAGCACAAGCATTTCAGAAGTTTTTTTGCCAATGCCCTTTATTTTGGAAAGACCAACGGAATCTTCCATTACAATCAAAGAAAGCAAATCACCTGGAGAAATGGAGCTTAAAATTCTCTGTGCCATCTTTGGTCCAATACCATTGACATCTATCATTTTCAAAAACAGTTCTTTTTCCTGTGTATCTAAAAAACCGTAAAAGGTAAGGGAATCTTCTCGTACAACAAGGTGAGTTAAAAGCACAACTTCTGAACCTTCGCTAGGCAACATTTCGCCTGTGCGGGCGCTCACATTAACGCCATATCCCACTCCACCACATTCAACAACTGCAAGCAAGGGAGCCTTATGTACAAGCAACCCACGAAGCCTCTCTATCATTTCCATTCCCATTCGGTGCCATTTTTGCCATCTTTAAGCATAACTCCAATGGATAGCAATTCATCGCGAAGCCTGTCGCTCTCCGCCCAATTTTTTGCAATGCGTGCCACATTTCGTTTTTCCATAAGTTCTTTTGCCATCGCTTCTTCCTTTGCGGTACGCTTTACTTTTTCCGGTTTGTTCAGCAAGCGAAGCCCAAGAACACCATCGAACTCTTTTATGAGATAGGCTTTTTCACAATCTTCTATAGATGTATCTGCAAGCATTAAATTCAATACGCCAATAGCCGCAGAAGAATTCAAATCATCTGCAATGGCGTTTTTAAAAGCCGAGCTCCATTCTCTTGCTTCCAAGCTTTTAATGTTGCCTTCAATACCAATGAAAGGGTCTGTTTTTCTTCTCAGTGCAATCAGAGAATCCACTGCATTTCCCATCGCTTCCCAGCTAAAATTCAAATAATTTCTATAATGGCTTGTCAAAGCAAAAAGCCTATAAGCCATAGGGTCAAACCCTTTTCTAATCAAAGCATCCAAGGATAAAAATTCTCCGCTGCTTTTGCTCATTTTGTCGGTATTGTTTTCTCTAAGAAATTCTCCGTGCATCCAAAATCTTGAAAATAGCTTTCCTGTGGCACATTCGCTCTGAGCTATTTCATTTGTGTGATGAACGCGAATATGGTCTGTGCCGCCGCAGTGAATATCCAGAGTTTCACCAAGAAGAGACATAGCCATAGCGGAACATTCTATGTGCCAGCCCGGGAAACCAACTCCCCAAGGGCTATCCCATTCCATTGCTCTTTTTTTGTCTTTGGGGCTAAACTTCCACAATGCAAAATCAGTTGCAAATTTCTTTTCGCCAATATCTATGCGTGCTCCGCTTTTTAAACCCACAATGTCAAGCCTTGCAAATTCTGTATATTTTGGAAATTTCAGTGAATCAAAATAAATTCCGTCGCTTGTGCTATAGGTATAGCCATTTTTTTCCAGTGTTTCTATCAAATCAATTTGCTCTTTTATGTAATCTGTTGCCTTGCACCAAATAGTAGGCGGCAATATGTTTAAAAGTTCCAAATCTTCTTTAAATTTTTGCGTGTAAAATTCCGCTACTTCCCAAACACTTTGCCCTGTACGTGCTGCACCTTTTTCCATTTTGTCTTCGCCATCATCTTCATCGTTTGTTAAATGACCAACATCGGTTATATTCACAACGTGGCGAACCTTAAAGCCAAAATACTCAAGACTTCTGCGGAGCAAGTCCTCAAAAAGGTAGGTACGCAAGTTACCTATGTGGGCGTAATGATAAACGGTTGGTCCGCAAGCATAAAGGCGAACTTCTGGAACTCCTTCTGGAAGCGTAAAGTTTTCTTTAGCGCGGCTTGCAGTGTTATAGAGTGATAAAGTTTTTTTTGTCATAGCGAGAAACCAGGTTTATTTCCGTCTGAAAGAAAATCTTCAAGAAAATCCGACACAACAGGAGTTTCCCTAGTAGGTGGATTTGCAACCTGTGCATGTTGTGCCACCGGTAGCGGCATTGTTGGCGGAGGTTGTTGGATATGTTGTGGAACGTGCTGTGGAATTGGTTGTGGAACTGGCTGCGGAATGGGTTGTGGCGCAGGTTTAAACATATTTTGAATGTGTTGTTGCACAGCCGAATTGGTTGTTTGAAGCTTAACTGGCGGCAGTGCAATAGGCACAATCTTTGGTTGTGAAGGTTGTGGAGCCTGCGAAACTTGCGGAACATCCACAAAACCACCAGCCATAACTATTACCTTTGTTTTGCCTTTGTATTCTTCGCCAGAATCGTTGCCTATTTTAAGGAATTTAACCGTGCCTTCGGGTGGATTATCCAACACGCAGCTATAATGGGCAATGGAATGCCCTTCTTTTTTTGTCCAACCAAAAAGCTTTTGAACCTCGCTTACTACTTCAAAATGCTTTTTTTGGGAATAACCGGGTTCGTAAAAATGATAAATCAAAAGCCGTGAAGCAACTTTGCCATTATGATTCAATAGCAATTTATCGTTTATGGCTTCTGCGAGCTTCTTTTTTATGTCATCAACATTTTCAGCCGATGCTTCCACAGTGGTTATTATTGCATCTCCGCAACCTTTGAGAGTAGAGCAAACATCGGCAAAGTCTATGTTTCGTTTGGTGTATTTTGTCACTGTTTCCATTATGGATTGCAATACCGTATGAAAACGAGAATCCACAAGTTCATAAGCTAAATCGGCAGAGGCATCTTCATTGTCCAAAACCTCTTCTATGCGAGCTTGGTCTATCACAATCAGGGCATCCACATATTTCTTAAGTTCTTCTATGCCCTGCTCCGCTATTTCAAACCTATCTAACTCAACTAAATTGGGCATTGTGGTAACGCCTATGGTGAGCGCATTTCTTTTTTCTTTTTGAGCATCTTTTGCGGCTTTTGCAACCCAAGGCGCAGCTCCTGTTCCAGTACCGCCTCCCATACCGGTTACAATAAGTGCCAAATCAGCAGGCTTGAAAATTTTCACAAATTCTTCATAATGTTCTTTCCCCTGAGCCTGAGCTATTGATACATCGCCCCCAGCACCCAAATAGAGAGAATCATTGCCTAAGCCAATATTATGCTGAAAACCATTTTTTTCAAGTTCCCTAATGGAGCCACCATCGGAATTTATACCCACAAAATCAATCAAATGCTCGTCTTTTGAAATCTGCGACTTGAGGCTCATAAGAATATTCACCCCACAGGTGCCTACTCCGGCAAAGCAAACCTGAATTGGCTGACCAAAGGTATTTCCCGCGCTTTCTATTAAAGGTTCCCGCTTGGCTTCATCGTCTGCTTCAATCAAATTCAACGGTTCTTGCAAAATATCACTTTCCGGCCCAACATAGCGCTGCTTATAGGCTTGCAAAATTTTCTTCTGTTTCTCCGGTATATCGGGCATTAAAACCTCCGTGTATCTTGAATATAGAAAAATTTACGAAACTTTAGAAAATTTACGAAACTTTGGTAAAAATATTGAAAAAGCCAAATTTCTCCGTTTTTTTCCTATTTCCAGTGCTGCCTTTCTTCTCTTCGGGAGCAATTAAGCTCTGCAAAGCCCCAACAGCAGACGAAGACAAGTCTTCTCTTGTTTCGCCATCCCACCTTACAACCGCCTTTTTAGCTGGAATCTCAAAAATCTCACTAGCCAGTTTTTCTATACCCTTTAATGGCAATGAACACTCCAAAATAATAGAATCTGGTTTGCAAAAATTATCGTTGTACATAGCTCGCTTTATTTCCATAAACAAATTGCGAATGACCTCACGAGTAAAGTAGCATAAAATATAGCTGCTGATTGTAAGCTTTGTTTTTGTCCTGTTTTTCCCAGGTAATCCAAGTCTGTTGTACTTAAAACTTTCTTCGGTTTCATTATCAAAAATGCAAGAGGCGCCTTCCAGTAATTCAAGGCAATCGTCCGAAGACAAAAGTTCTTTGGAATCATCGGAAATTTCTGTGTTTTTCACCATATTGTAAAATTTTTGCATATATTCGCTATTATGCCTTAACTCAAAATCGTGCTCGGTTAATTTGGGCGTTTTATGATAGCAAATGCACAAGCGCCAGAAAATTTCCTTTAATTCCCTTAAACCCATTTCTTTTTTATTCAAATATTTTAGTTCCGATTTGTCCCACACCGAAAACTCTGAGAAGGTATCTGTAATGTGAATCAATGCGGTTTTACCATCTTTTTCTTTTTTATTTGCAAGTGCCCTAAACTCTTTTTCGCAAGACAGAGACACCCTTATTTTTTCATCTTCTTCCTTCAAAACTTCCAAAAGCCTTGAGAGCATAGGATGCTTGATTATAAAATAAGCATCAAAACCAAGGCTTTTTGTTTTGCTGCCAACAGGGTTCAAAACCCTCACTGTATCTTCTTTATCATCGAAAATGGTAAAATAAGGACTTGTGAAAAATCTTATTTTTTCGCCCGGAATAGGTGTTTGAAACATTTTTTCCGACTGTTTGCAGTCTTCTATTTCTTTCATAACCTCTTCTGTAATAACACTCGGTTTGGCAAATTTAAAACTGAATGGAGAAAATAATACCTCAAAGAAATTCGCAGAAATTGTAACTTCCATAAGAGAATCAAAATCGCAACCGTTCACGCACTGCCACTCTTTTATGTTCTTTTCTATGCAGTTTGCTATAGATTTTACGCGATTTTCATCAATTTTATTTTGCGCAATTCCTGGAAAGTCTTCAAATTCGGCAGCATCGAAACTAAGCGTTCCCACGCTCCATTCGCTCTCCACGCCATCACGGGGTTGAATATCGTTAGCTACGGCAAAGTTCATACTTACACCGCTATAGCCAAAATCTAAATTGAGTTTTGCCTTTCTTGCTCCCATATTTATAGCCCTCCCTCTTTCTCTTTTGTGAATGCCAAATTCCTAAAACGCAAATCCAAAACAGCTATGGAATTTATATCCAAATTCCGCATATTCCTAGTCAACTGCCTGTAATGCCTTAAAGCCGTTTTCCAATAGTCTTGTTCCAATGAAAACACTGTTTTAAAGTCAACATCATTGAAAAACACGGTTATCTGTTTTTCGGCTGTTCTAGGAATAAGTTGTGAAACCCTGAAATAAAGCAAGGCATCGTTTTTCTTTATATCCATCAAAAAATTTGTAGCCAAAGAAATATCGTCAGGATTATTTGCATCCACAACCGGCAAATCCGCAGCATTTGTGCTATACGGATAAATTTTGCCTTTGTCTGAATATACCACAGGTACCGTATCTGAGCGTTGCGACATAAGAGTGAAAAGCGGACTGGATTCCTTAAATGCAACCTCAAGTTCATACGGAATGAACTTCACCATAAAGCTAACATCTCCAAAAATCATGCTATCGGCTTCCAAGCGAGAGCGAATTTCCGCAGTATCTTTTACGTAAATTTTTTCTTCATATCCATAACCTATTATTTTTCTGAATGTATATTCCGAAATTCTATCAAGTTTTTGAGGTTTCACATCGCTAAAAGCCATAAATTCTAAATTTATGCTTGGAAGAACAAAAGTAAAAACAGTGCCACAAAATAAAATTAAAACGAATATGCCTGCTACTCGTTTATTATGTTTTTTCAAAAAGCTTCTAATTGTAGATTTTCTTCTTGAAATCATAGTGGTCATAACCCTTTGTCTCTCTTTTTTATGATAGTTAAGCATTAGGCAATCTCCAAAATTTTTTCGCAAAGCGAAGTTATGTTCCCTGCACCCATAGTCATAATCAAATCTCCTTCTTTTGCCTCGCTAGCCAAAAACTTTAAGGCATTTTCTTTTTCACCAATAAAATGCGCATTCCTGTGCCCCCTTGACTCAGCAAAACCGAGAATGAGCTTGCTAGAAACTCCCTCTATGGGCTTTTCTCTAGCTCCGTAAATATCGCAGAGCAAAAGAATATCGCTATCTCCAAAAACCGTTCCAAATTCCTCTGCGTGGTCTTTGGTGCGAGAATACAGATGAGGTTGAAACACAACTATAATGCGCCTATTTGGGAAAGATTCCCTGAATGCAGAGAGGCTTGCCGCAACTTCTGTTGGATGGTGGGCATAATCATCGAACAGCAATGCGCCGCGAACTTTGCCCTTAAATTCCATTCTCCTTTTAACTCCGGCAAAAGCAGCAAGTGCTTTTTTTGAAACTTCCACAGGAATTGATTCTTCGGTTGAGAGAGCCAGGGCACCAACAGCATTTTGAACATTGTGCCTGCCAAAAAGTTTAATTGAAAATTCGCCGAGCAATTCTCCGTTTTTATAAACAGAGAATGAAGAACCATTTTCACAGTAGTGGCAATTCTTTATGTTATATGTTGCTTGCGGGCTAAAACCATAAGTTATAACGGGTTTGGCAAGCCTTGATAAAACGCTCCGGCAACCATTGTCGTCTAAGCACAAAATCACCTGCCCGTAAAAAGGCACTTTATTTGCAAATTGCACAAAGGCATTTTTTATATCGTCTAAATCTTTATAGGTATCTAAATGGTCTGCATCTATATTGGTTATTATCGCAGAGCTTGGCATCATTTGCAAAAAACTGTGGTCAAATTCATCGGATTCGGCAACCAAATAAGAGCCTCTCCCAATGGTTGTCCCAGAACCCTTGCCCTGCACAATGCCGCCAACTATAACGGTTGGATCTTCTTCTGCCATTTCCAAAATTGAACCTACCAAAGAGGTTGTGCTGGATTTTCCGTGTGTACCTGCTATTGCCAAAGTGTATTTGAGGCGCATAAGCTCACCGAGCATTTCTGCTCGTCTAATAAGAGGAATGCCCATTTTTTTTGCGTGTTGCATTTCTGGGTTATCTGCGTGAACAGCAGAAGAATAAACAACAAGTTCGGCATTTAAAATGTTTTCTGCCTTGTGCCCTATAAATATTTCAATGCCCAAATTTTTGAGATAATCGGTTTGAGCGCTTTCTTGCATATCACTTCCGCTAACCTCAAAACCATTATGGTGCAAAATTTCCGCAATGCCGCTCATGCCGGCTCCGCCTATTCCTATGAAATAGGTTTTGTGAATGCGATTGCTGGGTATAAGTCTTCCTAAATCGAGCATATATCCCTCGCAATATCACCAGCAGCCCTGCGATTCAACTCGCCTAGCTCCTTTGCTTTCTTAGACATATTTTCAAGCATTTCGCTATTATTCATCAATGAGTTTATTTTTTCCAAAAGATTATTGGGTTCCGAATCCAATTCCACAAAAGCAGCACCATCTTTTTCCACAGCTCTTGCATTGTGTTCTTGATGATTTGCGGTTGCATAAGGATAAGGCAAAAGAATGGAGGCTTTTCCAAAAGCGAGTATTTCTGCAAGGGTTGATGCACCGGAGCGCGATATTATTAAATCGGCATGTTGCATATAGGCGTAAATGTTATCTAAAAAAGCGGTTATGGAAATATTTTTTGAAGCATTGTATTTTTGTGCAACGGCATCTGCGTGTTTTGCTCCAGCCTGCCAAACAACTGATAAATTTTCATTTGCGGATATTTGCTTATAAATTTGCCCTATCTTATTGTTTATTCCAAGCGCACCTTGCGAACCGCCTGTTATTAAAATGCGGAACTTTTTACTATCTGCAAAAATTTCTGGGGCAGGCAAATTCTCTGGCATTTTGCGAACCGGATTTCCCTGCGCTTCAGATGCCACATAAACCTTCTTTGCAAATTTTGCGCATATTTTATTGGCAACTCCCATAACTGCATTGGGTTCTATGGCGTAAAATGGAATTCTTTTGATTATTGCCGCAAGCATAACCGGCAAGGCAACATAACCACCTGTTGCGACTATAAATGTCGGTTTTTCTTTTTTAAGCAATTTTGCAGAACCAAGCACCGAAAGCAATAATTTGAACGGTAGCAATAAATTTTGAATTATGCTACCTCTTTTTAAAGGCACTGCTTTAATAGTTCTATAATTATATTTGGAAAGCAGTTTCTCTTCCATGGCTGGCGCTGCCCTGCCTGCAAAAATCACGTTGAACGAGTTGCTATCGCTCAAAAAATTTTCGGCAACGGCAAGAGCAGGGAACACATGCCCTCCAGTACCGCCACATGCAAAGAGAACTATTTTCATTCCGGTTCCTCATTGCTAAACGATGATATTTGAACCAACATGCCCATAAGAAAGAAATTCATAGTTAAATTTGCGCCGCCAGAACTCACAAAAGACAAAGGCTGCCCGGTATTTGGAAGCAATCGCAAATTAACACCTATATGAAAAAGTATATTCAATGCAAAAATTATACCCACGCCCCAAGCTATATTCTGGGCAAGTATGGCATCTCTGTTATTTACCTTTATCCTTGCCGCAACCCAAAAACAGGAGAATAAAAATCCAAACATAGCAAGTGTTATAGGAAGCAAAAGCCACATTCCAAGTTCTTCGCCTAAAATGCTGTAAGCAAAATCATTGCGCGCTCCAAACAAACGGAGCTTTATTGTTCCATTGTCTGGACCTTTTCCTATTATTCCGCCATCTGCCATTGCCTGCAATGCTTCGTTTTGCTGTTCATTGCCTATTCCGCCTTCTTGAAAATAAGCCCACACCCTATTGATGCCGTGAATTTTCACAAGAGAATTGTCTTTATCAAGGTTAGATATGAAAAAAACCGCCAAAACAGGAAGAGCCACGAGCGCAAGCAATGGTAAACGAGATTTTAATTCCATTTCTTGAATCAAAATCATAAAAAACAAAATAAAAACAAAAATCATCACCATAGAATAATTAGGCATGCAAAAAGCTAGTACTCCGACTGGCAAAATTGCAAACAGAGGTAAAATAAAAAATTTCCCATTCAATCTTATTTGTCCCCGTCCCCAAATTTTCATATCAGTGAGCAATTTCGCAACGAAAATCATAAAAAATACCTTTACAATTTCTCCAACCTGAAAAGTAACGCCAGCTACTGTTAATTGCCGCTTGAGCATAACTATTTCGTTTTTATAACCACCAAGAACTTTGAGTTCAGCCTCTGTATAATACCCATTAAGCTTAGAAACATAAACCCTGTCCCAACCTGAATCCACCCATATAGCAGAAATTTGCAGTAGCACGGCAAGGGTAAAAAGCACAAAGGCAAAACTAAAACCATCTTTATTCCATAAAAATTTCTCATTCGCAGAAAAACGCCAAATATAGCGTCTCCACAAAGAAACCGATACAAAAAATCCAATAGCAAAAAATATTAATGGAATAAGAGCGTTTTTAATAGCAATGTTTTCAAATGGAATGTATGTCGCATTAAGGGTACTTATCTCTATATAAATTCCTATTATGGAAAATAAAACAGGAAGCAACAACAACTGCCACTTGCCATATTTTATTCTTTCCAGCAAACCGTGGAAATAATCGTAGAGAAAATCCATCTAAGCTATCTCCATCAGTTTTTTTGAAATTTCTTCCAATTTCATTGAACGGGACCCTTTTATCAAAATCATATCATTTTCATGCAACAATAATTTCAGAGCATCCATAGCTCTTTCCTTTTCTTCAAAATATTTTACTCTAGAAGATTTTAGTCCTGCCTTTTCCGCACCCTTGCAATATTCCACCGCATCACTGCCTATTGCAACCAAATAATCAACAGACAATTCCGGCAGCATAGAGCCTATTTCTCTGTGATATTTTTTGCTGTGTTCGCCAAGTTCCTTCATATCGCCCAAAACCACTATTCTGCGACCCTTGCAAGGCATATTGGAAAGTGTTTGCAAAGACATTTTCATTGAATGTGGATTTGCGTTGTAGCAATCAGATATTACTGTAAATCCGTTTTCCTCAAAAATCTGCATTCTCATATTGCAAGCCTCTACTTCCAAAAGGGCTTCGGCAATCACATTTTTTGGAATTTTAAACAATTCGCCAACGGCAATGGCGGCAAGAGCATTGTACACGCTGTGCATACCCGGAACAGAAAGTTTAAACCAAGTGCGCGACACTCGGAATTTAGCACAGCCATTTTCCCACAGAATTTCATCTGGCTTAACCACTCCCCTTTTCACTCCATAAGTTATCACATTATATTTCAAGGTACTGCGAATTTTGGAAAGAAAATTATCATCAGCATTTATAATCAAATATCCTTTCTTTCCGGCAAAGCCTTCCACTATAGATTTTTTTTCTTTGAACACTCCTTCCAAACTACCCAAACCCTCTAAATGAGCTGGAGCAATATTTGTAATAACGGCAATATCTGGAATTACCGATTGAGTGAGCTGGCGAATTTCACCAGGTAAGCTAGTTCCCATTTCTATAACAGCTGCTTGGTGCTCGCTTTTTAAACCCAAAAGAGTCATTGGAACTCCAAAGAGGTTGTTTAGGTTTCCCTTTGTGACAAGAGTATTAAAACTTTTGCCAATCACCGCAGCAAGCATCTCTTTTGTGGACGTTTTGCCTGCACTGCCTGTTATGCCAACAACCTTCAAATTCGGGAAGCTTTTTCTATAGCCTCTGGCAAATTTGAGCAATGCCTTGGTTGTGTCTTCTGTGCCCACCGCAAGCGGGATTTTTGCAATTTCAACTTCCGCTGTATTCACTACTGCCATAACTGCTCCTTTTTTAAATGCTTCTTCAATAAACCCGCCCTTATGCGGATTGAAATTCTTTCCAACAAGTGCCCAAAAAATTTCGCCTTCTTTAATTTCTCTGGAATCAAAATTTAGGCACGCTTTTTGCATTTTAATTTTTTGCGGAACTTCCGCCACAACAACAGAAGCATCTTCTTGCAACAAAAGTTGCAAGAAGCTCTCTATTTTTATGTTCAATTCAAAAGACATCTATCAATTCTTCCTTGTCGCTAAAGTGATGTTTTTCTTTTCCAATAATCTGATAGTCTTCGTGACCCTTGCCCGCAACTACCAATACATCGCCGTTTTGCAGTGCTTGCACCGCTTCTTTTATGGCTTCTTTTCTATCTGCTATTTTATTGTATTTTTTTGCAGAAAAGCCCTTTTCAATATCTTTTAAAATTTGCTCAGGGTCCTCTGTTCTCGGATTATCCGAGGTTACCCAAATTTTATCAGCAAGTTTTTCTGCAATGGCACCCATCTCCGGTCTTTTGGTTTTATCCCTATCACCACCGCAACCAAATACCAGCAACAAATTTTTCCTGCAAATTTTGCGTGCCGCAATAAGAGTTCTTTCCAAAGCATCTGGAGTGTGGGCATAATCGACAATGGCTAGTTTTCCGCTTTTATTGCACACAACTTCAAAACGCCCCGGAACGTGTATATTCTCAAGCGCAGTTATCAAAGCACTTTCTGGAAGATTCATCTCCCTTGCCCATTCTATAATGAGCATTGCGTTTTCCACATTATGTTCGCCAAAAAGCGAAACTTTAACATTGTCTATTTTAATTCCCTTTTCGTTGCTGGAAATTTTGAATTGTTTTTTTGAAATTCCAATTCTCTCCCTGAAAAATAATTCTCCATACAAACGATTGCCATAAGAATTATCAATATTTATAATCCCTATTCCCTTGCCCAAAAGCTCCGAGATAAACAACTGTTTTTTGGCTTGGTAATAATTTTCCATTGTGCCGTGAAAGTCCAAATGGTCATGGCTTAAATTTGTGAACAAAGCCGCTTTGTAAGGAATTCCCATAACACGCCCCTGAACAAGAGCGTGGCTTGAAACCTCCATAACAAGTTCCGTGCAGCCAGCTTCAACTGCACGAAAGGCAAATTCATATAACTCTAAAAATCCAGGGGTGGTTAAATGAGCTTCTTCTTTTTTATCATCTATAAGATTGTGAATTGTACTGAGCAGTGCTGTTTTTTTGCCAGCTGCTCTCAAAACCGCATTCATCATAAATGCACAGCTAGTTTTTCCGTTAGATCCAGTTACCGCATAGCAGTTGAGTTTGGAAAATGGATTACCAAAATTTTCTTTTGCAAATAAATATCTCGTAAAAATAACATCATTAACTGAAGCCCATCTATCTTCAAAGCCTTTTGGAGCAGGCAAGGTAGAAACCACAGAAGAGGCTCCTTTTTCCAGTGCCTCCAAGGCATGTGCTTTTTCTGAACCATCAAGGCAAGGGACGGCAAAGAAAATATCCCCGCTGTCAACTTTTCTGGAATCATCCCTTAACCTATTTTTGGCTTTCAACTCTATACACCCTCCCTCAATCTTATACGCACCGTGCTGCTTTTGCCTGCAATGCTGCCTGGTGCGGGGAACTGCTCATATACCTTTCCAACTCCTTCGTAAGTGACATTGTTGATATGTTCAAGCATACCAAGAGCATCTCTAAGCGCAAGTCCTCTAACATCTGGCATAAGTCCGGTGTTTCTTTGATATTCTCTTAAAGATAATTCCAAATATTCACCAGAAGAATCTTTTTTTATTGTTTGCGCAACAACAGAACCCGTTTTGCTAGCATCGTCAAAACGCACCGTGCAACGCAAGCCGCTTGCCTTATTCTCTGCAGCTTGTTTAGTATATCCCACAAAAGACACATCATTGCACAAGCTATCTGCTGGGGCATATTCTCTAGCAAAAGCAACAGGAGATAAAGATGGATGCAAATATATTTGTTCCATTATTTTTTGAAATACCGGTCCAGCAACCGTTGCGCCCGCTCTTTTGGTGTTATACATTGTAACAAGGCATATATAATGTGGGTCGGTTGCACTTTCCATCCCTATAAAAGAAGAATTGTACAATTCGTGTGTATATTTTCCAGAACTGTCTCTAATTTGAGCTGTTCCTGTTTTGCCTGCAAATTCAAAAAAATCATATTTAGATTTTACATTTTCCGCTGTACCGCCCTTTTCCACAACGCCTTTAAGCATTTCTCTCAAAAGCCTAGCGTTTTCTGTAGAAGAAATAACCTTGCGAACAGAGTCCCTTTCTGTTGCGGAAGAATCCTTGCCATATTCGAGTATCAATTTTGGATTGTATAAAATTCCGCCATTTGCTATTGAACCAAAGGCTTTTGCAATATCCAAGGATGTTGCATCTATAGATTGCCCAAATCCCTGAGCTGCCTGAGTTCTAAAATCCAAAACCCTGCTAAAACCCTTGTGGCTAATTCTAAGTGGAAATTCATAAGCTTCGTTTATGGCGAATTTTTTTACTCCATAAAAAAAGTTTTCATAGCCCATTTCTTCAACCACATATTTCCCAAATGCTATATTTGAGGAATACACCATAGCCTCCTGCATATTGCAAGATTCCCTAGGATGGCTGTCTTTTATTATTTTTTCATTTGCATTTTTGTTTACCTGCCATTTGCCCTCTTCCGTATTTATAGTTTTATTCGGATCAACTCCGCTCTCCAAAGCTATAACCGCCGTTATGGGTTTGAAAATGGAACCGGGTTCAAAAGAATGAAGAACATTTTCATATTTCTTTTTCTCTGGATTAAAACTGGTTATTGCAAGAATTTGCCCGGTGCGCGGATCCATAACCAAAACAGAGGCTCCTGCCGCACCAAACTTTGGCACATATTCCCTAACAGTATTTTCCACAATCTCTTGAATTCGCAAATCTATGGACAAATGCACATCTTTGCCCTCAATAAGAGGAGTAAGTTCTGTTTCGTCTATGGGAGTTATTTTCCCAGGTTTAATTGTTGTACGCGAAACGCCTTTTTGCCCTCTCAAAACCCGAATTTTTGAATTCACCACACCGTTTAAAATCGCAGACAAACCCTCCAGATGTTCGTGATAATAAATCTCTTTCCATTTTTCCGAGTTGGATTTGTTATCCACAAGCAATTTGTGCCAAAGCACGGTACCGTTGCGATCTAAAACGCGACCGAAATTTGCCTCTTTGTACTCCTGCTTCTGAGTTTTGTCTACATAGTAAATCTCATCTCTAACCAGCTGAATTTTTGCAAGCCTCGCAACAATGGCAACTGTTGTCATAGAGAGCAAAAAACCTATAATCATTAATCTAGTTTTCATTTTGGATACCTCGTTATTTTAGTTGGAACCGCATATACCCCAAGACCCATTTTTATCCCGGCAGTATCTATCCTGCCTCTTGAAGATAAACTATCTATGCTCTTTTCTATCAAAGACAAATTATGACGCATAATTGAAACTGAATCGAGTAAAAATTTTTCTTGCGAAATTAAAAAGGCAAGTTTATCGTTTTGCATTTTCATTGGAACTACCAAAGTGAAAATAAAACAAAAAAGCAAAATTGAAATAAATACCAATTTCATAACACCCCCTAAACTTTCTCATAAACTCTTAAAATCGCAGAGCGTGAACGAGAATTTTTTTTCAATTCATCTGCGCTCGGAGTTTTTTTGTTGATTTTTTTTATTTTCCTATTCTTTCCACCACACACGCAAACAGGCAAATTGCTGTTGCATAGGCAATTTTTCTCAAAAACCGAAAGAACGTCTTTCACCGCTCTGGCTTCTTTTGAGTGATAAGTTATTATGCAAAGCCGTCCGCTGTTTTTAAGGCAATGCACAGCCGCTTCCACGCTTTTTTTAATCTCTTGAATTTCGTTGTTCACCTCCATGCGAATTGCTTGGAACACGCGAGCCTTCAAGCTGTTCCAGTCTTCTTTTCTATTGTTGTAAACCTCTTCAACTGCTGTGCTCAAATTTGCTGCTGTAATATTTTCTTCAGTCGAAACACTCAGCAAAATGTGTTTTGCAAGCCGTGCTGCGTGTTCCAAATCCGAATTTTCTCTGAAAGCTTTTGCCAAATTTTCTTCTGAAACTCCTTTCAAATAATCTTGCGCATTTTTGCCCGAACTCGCATCCATGCGCATATCAAGTTGCTCGTTGCCAGCAAATGAAAACCCTCTGCCTGCATCTATTTGATGAGAGCTTACTCCCAAATCGTAAAGAATGCCGCCAAGGGTTTCTGGTGCAAGCTCCATTCCCAAATTTGAAAATGGCTTGAAATGGCAAATTATTTTTTCGCCGAATTTTGCAAGACGCGGTTTTGCAGCATTTATAGCATCTATATCCCTGTCAAAGCAATGCAATTTTTGACCCTCGCCCAAAAGCTCGGCAATTTTTTCGGAATGACCGCCCCCCCCAAGGGTGCAGTCTGCATAGTCGTAGTTAGCCCTTATGCGCAGGCTTTCTATGCATTCGTTTAAAAGCACTGGAGTATGATAATTCATCATAATACCCACTCCATTCCTTTAAAGTCATCGGATTCATTCAAAGCATAAGGAGCAGCTTTCTCAACATTGGATATAACAACAAAATCGCCATTGCCAGAAAACACCACATCTTTATCTATGCCTGCCCACTCTTTAAGTTTTTTTGGCAAAAGAAAACGATTTTGCTTGTCGTCTAAAACAACCCGTTCTGTATTGGACAAAAGTTTTCTGCGAATAATGTAGTTTTCACGTGTTTGCTCAAGCTGGTCTAATTTTAAACGCCAAACTTCGTAATCGCACACTCTACGCAAATGCAAGCAATTATCAACTCCCGGCGATATGTAAAATTCTCTTTCATTGGGGACGAGTTTGCGAAAAGAGAGCGGAAATGGAACTCTCCCATTCCCATCCAAAATTGCGGTCTCATTTCCTTGGAAACTCATATCCTAAATATACATTATTTTTTCCACTTTTATACCCAAAATAACATTTTTTTCCACTTTTTTCCCCTTTTTCCAAAATTACCAACAAAGAATTAACAAAATTATCAAAAAATACTGAACAAATGTTCATGTAAAATTAAGCATTTTGGGAGTGGCAAATCAATTTCATTTTCTATATTTCATTCGTAATGAGTAAAGAAGCATTTATAGCAAGGCAGCCTATACTGGACAACAAGGGAAGTTTAGTTGCTTACGAACTTTTATTTCGCAGAAGACAAGGGGACAATCAATGCTCAATAATAGATGATATGCAGGCAACCGCACAAGTTTTAGATAACGCCATTAACAATATAGGCATAACAAATCTGATTGGTAGCCGCAAAGCCTTTGTGAATTGCAGCTACGATCTTTTGGTGAGCGATATATTATACATTCTTGACCCTAAAATATTCGTTCTGGAAATTTTAGAAGCAGTGGAAATAGACGAGAAAATAGTAGAAGCCGTAAAAAAATTCCACGAAAAGGGTTATACCATTGCTATAGATGATTTTGTTCCAAGCATTGAGGAATTCAAGCGCATTTTGCCGCTTCTCCCTTTCACAAGCATTGTAAAGTTGGAATATCCTCAAATTCCTCTTGGAGATATAGAAAAGACCGTTAAATCTCTTCATCAGAAGGGAATAAAAGTTCTTGCAGAAAAAATTGAAACCGAAGTGGACTTTAATATATGCAGAGCCGCAAACTGCGACTTATATCAAGGGTATTTCTTTGCCAAGCCAGAAAATTTGAACTCCGAAAAAATAGACGTGAATTCTTTGGGTGCGCTTCAATTGTTAAAATCCGTATATGACCATTTAGAAATTGAGGAACTGAATTCACAGTTTAAGCAACAACCAGAACTCTCGGTTAACTTGGTAAAATACCTGAATTCAGCTCACTTTGCCTTGCGTGAGCAAGTCAAAAGCATTAGGCACGCTATTTCGTTGCTAGGCTATGATAACCTAAAACGCTGGCTTTTAATTTTGGCTTACGCAAACAAACAAGGCGAATTAACTGAGCAATCTCCGCTCCTAAATAATGCAATTCACAGAGGAACATTCTTTGAAGAAGTCTCAAAACTGATGAACCTAGACAAAAATGTAGCCGATAAAGCCTATTTAATGGGATTGATAAGCCATTTAGATGGTCTTTACAAGGTTTCAATGCAAAGTATTTTAGAACAATTGCCCCTAGATATGGAAATTAACAAAGCCCTTTTAAACAAAGAGGGAACCTTGGGTGAATTGCTCGCTCTTACAGAAGCAGTGGAAACAGACGATATAAAAACAGTTCAATTATTGCTAGACCGTTTGCTTCTCTCTGTGGAAGACTTGAACTCCGCACTCACAAAAGCTTATGAGGCAAGCAACAATTCTTCTTAATGGCGTTTTGCATTAAAGCCCAAATTTTGAAACATCTCAAAATCCTGTTCTGTGTTTGAGCCTACTGTGGTTAAAAGATCGCCTACCAAAGCTGCGTTAATGCCTGCTTGCAAGGCTCTTTTTTGCAAAGACTCGCTCATATTTATTCTCCCTCCTGCAAAACGGATAAAAGCATTTGGAAGCACAAAGCGGAATACCGCCATTGTGGTTAAAATTTCCTCGTCTGCAAGCGGCTTTGCATTTTCCAAAGCCGAACCTTTTATTGGGTTTAATATATTTATAGGAACAGATTTAACATTTAATTCCCTCAGTTCGCAAGCTAACTCTATCCTCTGCTCCAAGCTCTCCCCCATTCCTATAATTCCACCGGAGCAAAGTTCCAAGCCGCATTCCGCAGCTAAACGCAGCGTTGTTTTTTTCTCTTCGCTGGTATGAGTTGTGCAGAGGTTAGGGAAAAACGAGCTTGCGCTTTCCAGATTACATTCATAGCGGCTAACTCCGGCTTCGCGTAGCATAAGCAATTCTTCTTTGCCGAGCAAACCCATTGAGGCACAAAGAGTTAAACCTGTTTTTTCTTTAATTCGTTTATACATTTCGCAAAATTTTTCCATATCTTCTCTATTAACTTTGCGACCGCTGGTTACCATAGAGAACCGTTTTACGCCTTTTATATCGTTTTGAATAGCACAGTCCAAAACCTCGTTTGCGTTTTTTATTGGATATGTTTCTATGTCCGTTTTATGCTTTGCGCTTTGAGCGCACCATTTGCAATCTTCGCTGCACAGTCCAGAGCGAGCATTTATTATTGAACACGTATCCAAAGCATTTCCACAAAATTTTTCCCGAATTTCATTAGCGGCAGCGTAGAGCAAATTTTTATCTGGATACCCAGCAAGCTCAACAGCTTCCGAGTACGAAACATCGCCTTTTTGTTCCAGCACTCTTTTTAGAATCTCGTTCAAATTCATTTTCACCTCATTTTAATATAACCGCAAGCAACACCGCCACATAATGGCAAATTGCCGCGCTCAGCACGAACAAATGCCATATAGCGTGGTGATGATAAATTTTTTTGTTCAAATAAAAAATAGAACCGAGCGTGTAAAGCCCGCCGCCAATCATAACCATAACAAGTACTGATGTTGGCAGCACAACAAAAAATCTATTTCCGCCAACAAGCAAAAGCCAGCCCATAGCCACATAGACTAAGGTGCTTGCAAACTTAAAACGCCCCGTAAAAAAAATCTTGAAAATAATTCCTAGCAACACAAGCGACCATTGTATGGAGAGCAAGGTTATGCCAAAAGAATCCAGCATGTAAATGAGCAAAAATGGTGTATAGGTGCCAGCTATCAAAAAATATATTGAAACGTGGTCAAAGGTGCGGAGTATTTTTTTTGCTTCTGCATTTTGTATGCTGTGATAAATGGTGCTAAATGTGAAGAGCATAATAAAACAAAAAGCATAAATGGTTGCCCCCACAATACCAGATATATTGCCAGTTTTTGCCCCTACGGCAGAAAGCACCGGAATGCTCGCAACGCCAAACAAAACGCCCATTCCATGAGTGAGAGCATTTGCCATTTCTCGGTGAAGTTCTTTTGGGGTTTCCACTAGCTAAAAAACTCCTTTATCCTATCTAACAAACCGCTTTCTCTGCGTTCATCTCTATCTGAACCTAATTTGCTCAATTCTTCGTAAAGGGATTTCTCTTTTGAAGACAAATTTTCCGGAATGTGCGCTTCTATTTGCACAAAAAGATCGCCTTTGTAATCGGAATTGTAGCCTGGCAAACCCTGACCCCTAACTCTTAGCTGAGTTCCAGGTTGGAGTCCTGCGGAGATTTTTACTTTTACTTCGCCATACAAAGTTGGAACTCTTTGCTCGCCGCCTAAAACTAAACGATAAACGGGAACCGCAACCTTGCAAAATAGGTTTTGCCCGTCTCGTACAAAAAAATCATCGTTTTTTTCTTCTATATGAACAAGGAGCGAACCAGCCGGACCGCCTTGTGTGCTTGCGTTGCCTTCGCCTCGCAATTTAATGAAATTGCCACCTGTAACGCCAACGGGAATTTTAACCTCAATGGTGTCTTCTGTTCTAACGCGCTTTTGACCTGTGCAGGTTTTGCATTTGTTGCTTATGGTTTCTCCTGTGCCGCCGCAATCTGGGCAAGCGGTTACATTTACCATTTCGCCAAAAATGCTCTGCATTCTGCGGCGAACCTTTCCGTTGCCAGAACAGGTTGCACAGGTTTTCATTCCAGTGCCACCTTTGCCATTGCAATCCGGGCAGGCTTTCAGGCGTTTTATGCGAACTTTTTTAACAGTACCGTCTGCTATTTCCTTTAACGTAAGAGCTATGCCGATTTGCAAATCTTCGCCGGGGGCAGGACCCCTGTTTCGCGAGCCGCGCCCTCCTCCGCTGAAATTGCCAAAGCCACCGCCGCCTATGTCTGAGAAAATATCTCCAAAGTGCGAGAATATATCTTCAAACGAGAAACCGCCTGAACTAAAACCGCCACCGAATCCACCGCTACTAAGCCCCTCGTGACCAAAGCGGTCGTATTGCGCTTTCTTTTGCGAATCAGAAAGAACATCGTAGGCTTCGGCTGCTTCCTTGAACTTAGCTTCCGCTTCTTTATCTCCTGGATTTTTGTCCGGGTGATATTTTATAGCGAGCTTTTTATACGCCCGCTTAATATCGTCTGCGGAAGCGTCTTTGGGAACGCCCAGAACTTCGTAGTAGTCTCGCTTTGCCGACATAATATTTTATTTCTTCTCGTCAACAACCTCAAAATCTGCATCTACCGGACCTTCTTTGCCTTTTTCGTTGCCTTTGTTTTTGCAGTCGTCTCCGCAAGAACCTTCGCAGTTTTCTCCGTGCTGGTGTTCGCCCGCTCCGCTAGAAGCACCGCTCATTTGTGCGGCTTGCAAAATTTCGCCCACAACGCTCTGAGCCTTGTCCATTGCGCTTTGAATTTCCTCTTTGCTCGTGGCTTTTTCGGCTGTGGATTTTAAATCTGCAACAGCAGCATTTGCTTTAGAGACCATATCCGCAGGCAACTTGCCATCGTTTTCTTTCAGCGTTTTTTCAACTTGATAAACAATCTGCTCTGCCTGATTTTTTGCATCCACCAACTCGCGAGATTTTTTGTCTTTCTCCGCATTGGCTTCGGCATCTTTAACCATCTTGTTTATCTCATCCTCGCTAAGCCCCGAAGAACTTTGAATTTTAATGCTCTGTTCCTTTCCTGTTTCTTTGTCTTTTGCGCTAACGTGCACAATGCCGTTTGCATCAATGTCAAAAGAAACTTCAATTTGTGGCAACCCACGTGGCTTTGGCGGAATTCCGGTTAAATCAAAGCGACCAAGTGTACGGTTGTCTCTTGCGAATTCTCTCTCGCCCTGCAAAACGTGTATTGTAACCGCGCTTTGGTTGTCGTCTGCGGTGCTGAACACCTGGCTTTTGCGAATTGGAATTGTTGTGTTGCGGTCTATCAGTTTGGTCATAACTCCACCCAAGGTTTCTATGCCGAGAGAAAGCGGAGTTACGTCCAAAAGAACCACATCTTTCAAAGAACTATCACCAGACAAAACTCCACCCTGAATTGCTGCGCCAACGGCAACAACTTCGTCTGGATTCACACCTTTGTGAGGTTCTTTTCCAAACAGATTTTTAACAGCTTCTTGAACAGCCGGAATGCGTATTGAACCACCAACCAAAATAACCTCGTTTATATCGGAGGCTTTTAGTTTTGCATCTGCCAATGCTTTTTTGCAAGGTCCCAGAGTTTTTTCCACAAGGAACGATGTAAGCTGGTCGAATTTGGCGCGAGTGAGCGTTAAATCCAAGTGCTTTGGACCGCTTGCATCTGCTGTTATAAAGGGCAGGTTTATATTTGTGCTTGTTGCGGCAGACAAATCTATCTTTGCTTTTTCAGCGGCATCTTTCAAACGCTGCAAAGCCATTTTGTCTTTTTTCAAATCTATACCGGGGTTGTCTTTGCGGAACTCATCGTTTATCCAGTCAATTACAACTTCGTCAAAGTTATCACCGCCGAGCATTGTGTCGCCGTTGGTGGCTAGCACTTCAAAGGAGCTGTCAAAAATTTCCAGAATGGAAATATCAAAAGTTCCACCACCCAAATCATAAACGGCTATTTTCTCGTTCTTTTTGGTGTCTAAGCCATAAGCGAGCGCGGCAGCGGTTGGTTCGTTCACTATGCGCAAAACTTCTAAGCCTGCAATGCGACCTGCATCTTTTGTTGCCTGTCTTTGGGCATCGTTAAAATATGCCGGAACGGTTATAACCGCTTGACTAACAGGTTGCCCCAAATAGTCTTCTGCAATTTTTTTCATTGTTTGCAGAACAACAGCAGAAATTTCTGGCGGAGCATATTCTTTGTCGTCTATGCGAACACGAACCAAATCGGAGCCTTTGCCAATCAACTGATATGGCATGTGCTTTTCTGTTTCTGTGCATTCCTCTGCGCGCCGCCCCATAAACCTCTTTATTGAATAAATGGTTTTTTCGGGGTTTGTTATCGCCTGCCTTTTTGCCACGTGCCCCACCAGCCTTTCGCCGTTTTTGCCAAATGCAACTATTGAGGGTGTGGTGCGAAAACCTTCGGCATTGGCTATAACCACCGGTTTTCCGCCTTCCATTACAGACACGCAGCTATTTGTTGTGCCCAAGTCTATTCCAATGATTTTTCCCATTGTCCTGTCTCCTATGTTAATTTTTATGCTGCTCCGCTAGATACAATTACCTTTGCGGTTTTCAGCAGTTTATTTTTAATTTTATAACCCTTTTGATACACTTGAATGATTTTGCCCTCAGGAACATTTTCAGAGGGTTGCTTCATAAGTGCCTCGTGCAAATTTGGGTCAAATTCCTCCCCTGCGGGGTCTAAGGTTTCCAACCCAAAATCGCTTAAAACCTTGTTAAACTGCTCTTGTATCAACTTAATTCCCTTTTCAAATGCCGCTAAATCCCCTGTTTTGTTCTCTTCGGAAAAAGCTCGGTCAAAATTATCCTTAACCTCAGAGAGCTTTTCCAAAAGTTTGCCATTGGCTGTGTTTATCAACTCCAACTGCTCTTTTGCCGAACGAGTGCGATAGTTTTCAAACTCCGCAAAAAGCCTCAAGTATTTATCTTGAGCTATTCTCTCTTTTTCTTGCGCTTCTGCTATGGTTGGGGCAGCACTTTCAGCCTCTTCCACAAGCTTCTCTACTTCTTCTTTTTCCGAAACCTCGTTTTTCTCTAAATTTTCTTCCATACACTTCAATTAAGGCAAAAGCCGTGCCGAATGGCTTATTCAAACAAAAATGCCTTTTTTAAGCAAATTTTGCGGTTTTTATCTGGTATATTCACATTTGCCAACCCATTACGTTTCAAATTGAAACGCTGGTACGAATGTTTTTACGTTCAAAATGGAACTTTTAAATTTTCTATATTTAAAGATAAAGATGCAGTTATTCTATTTCTTAAAGCAAAAGGTGCCTTTATATGTATGGGTGCCTTTATTAACCTTCATAGTGTTTGCGCCTGCGCTTATTTTAGGTCCTAAATATTTAATTTCAGTGCTGCTCGTAGGTTCCTTTGCTTCTATCTCAATTCTTTTTGTCAACGCAAGAAGCAAGCAAAAAGTTACTGAGAAAAAGTTAGAAGAAACAAATAAATCGCTTGGCATTTTAACAAACATACTCAGTAGCTCAGATGCGCTAATATACGTAACAGTTCCAGCTACCG
The DNA here is from genome assembly GCA_031281275.1 of Candidatus Fibrimonadaceae bacterium. Taxonomy (GTDB): domain Bacteria; phylum Fibrobacterota; class Fibrobacteria; order Fibrobacterales; family Fibrobacteraceae; genus Fibrimonas. The sequence continues at coordinate 19,753 of JAITFP010000087.1, read as the reverse complement.
GAGAAATCCTTTTTATAAATGAACGCGCAAAAGAACGTTATTCAATTAAAGGTAACTGCATAGGGCAGCTCTGTTATAAAATTTTGCAAAATGGAATGGACCAGATGTGCGAATTTTGCCCCTGCCGCAAACTAGACAAAAATCCCAAGGGAGTTATTGTATGGGAAGAACGCAGCAATTTAACAAAACACATATATCGCAACGTAGACAGATATGTAGAATGGCATAACGGCAAAATGGTTCACATTCAATATTCCACAGATATTACAGATTTGGTATCTTCAAAAGAACTCGTTGAACAGAACAATCGCAACAAAAATTTATTCTTATCCCGCATGAGCTACGAAATTCGCTCTCCTATGAACGTCATTCTTGGAACAAGCGAAACCCAACAGCACGACCAAACGCTAGACTTTAAAGTAAGAGATGCGTTTGCAATGATAAATAATTCCGCTCACTTACTGTTTAACACCGTAAACTCCACGCTAGACCTATTTAAAATGGAATCTGGCGAAATGGAATTAATGATCACCAAATACAAAGTTTCAGAATTGTTAAGCGATAGTCTGCAACTGAACTTAAAACAACTTGAAAATAAATCCATAGAGCTTGAACTTGACATTGACGAAAATATACCTCTCAAACTGATTGGCGATGAAATTCACATTAAGCAAATTTTGAATAATTTACTCTTCAATACATTTAAGAATATAGAGAATGGTCTTGTAAAATTATCGGTTTTTGCTGAAAAAGCAGAAGATATAGATGTAACTCTTGTTTTTTCCGTAAGTGCAGAAACAGGTTCTTTTGTTGAAGATGCAGATCTTGCCATGAGCATTATAAAAAACTTGATATATATGATGCACGGTGAACTCACAGTAAAAAATGATCCTGGCAAAATTTCAGTTTGTACCGTGCGCTTGCCACAAAAAATAATCAGTTCCGATGTTTTAGGCAAAAAATTGGCTGAAAATTTAATGGAGTTAACTGGCAAATCATTCACAAAAGAATTTATGCCCTACGGCAGCGTTCTCATTGTTGACGATGTGGAATCTAATTTATATGTTGTGAAAGAGCTTATGTCGCCTTATGGTTTATCTGTAGATACCGTTTCCAGCGGTTTTGATGCAATAGATAGAATAAAAAGCGGTCGTGTATATGATATTGTGTTTATGGATCACATGATGCCAAAAATGGATGGCATTGAAACGGTGAAGATTATACGCAAAGAATTGAAATATACAGGTCCCATTGTTGCTTTAACGGCTAATATTATGACAGGGCAGGCAAAAATATTTTTTGACAATGGTTTTGATGATTTTATTTCCAAACCAATAAACTCTCGCCAACTGGATTCCGTTCTCAATAAATTAATTCGCAACAAGCAAACTCCAAAAGTAATTGCAGATGCTCGCCAGCAAAAAAAAGATGCAATGAAAATGTACAAAAAAAGCGATGAATATCTTGCAGTTTTTGCCAAAGATGCTAAAAAAGCCCTATTTGAAATTGAACAGACTTTCAAAAACATATCAGATGCTTCAAACGATGATTTGCAAATGTTTGCCGTGAATTCCCATTCCATGAAAAGCCTTCTCGCCGATATTAGCGAAAACACCCTTTCGCAAATGGCATTCATTTTGGAAGAAGCGGGCAAACAACGGGATAAAAACACCATTGCAAAAAAAACGCAGCAATTTGTTTCAGAAGTTGAAGCCATAGTTTCAAATATTGAAGCAAAACTCGCAGAAAAAAATTCCTAAATTCTCTACGTGCTAAAAGTTTTAACCAGCTCAGAACAAGAAACTGTGAAACTCGCTTTTTCATTTGCAAAAAGCCTAAAACCAGGCGATGTAATTGCTTTGGAAGGAGACTTAGGTGCTGGCAAAACTGCATTCTGCCGCGGAATTTGCGAGGGGCTGGGCTTTGACGGAGTGGTGAATTCTCCAAGTTATGCCATAGTTCACGAATATCCAAACAAGCCGCCAATTTATCACTTGGATTTATACCGCTTAAAAAACGCAAGCGATTTATATGATACTGGAATAGACGATTTTTCAAAAGGAATAACCTTAATAGAATGGTCCCGAAATTTTCCGCTAAATATAACGCACAGTGTTGAATTTAAAATAATCAGCGAAAACGAAAGAGAAATATGCTGCAAATCTATATCTCTCTAGGCACAAACATAGAGCCACGCGAAAAAAGGCTTGCAGAGGCTAGAGCTTTGTTAAAAAAGAGTGAGCCACTAAACTGGCAAGAGAGCCAAATTTATGAAACTCAGCCTTGGGGCAAAACAGAGCAGGCAAATTTTTTAAATCAAGTTATTGGATTCAGTTCAAAAAAAACTCCTTATGAACTTTTAGAGATTTGCAAAAATATTGAGCAGAAACTTGGCAGGCAAAAACGGGAAAAATGGAAAGAGCGAGAAATAGACTTGGATTTGCTTTACTGTGGAAATGAAATTATAAAAAGCGAAATTCTAACAATTCCGCATCCCTACATTTCTGAGAGAGAATTTGTTTTGCGCCCCTTATGTGATATTGCGCCGGATTTTATAGACCCTTGCAGCAAGCTAACTGTTAAAGAAATGCTCGCTCAAACAACCAAATCTATAGCCTCGCCGTACATTTTATCTTGAGTTTTGATAACAGCGGCATTGGCGGCAAAATCTTTTTCGCTCTTTATTTGCTCCACAGCCTCTTCTGCAAGGTCTGTTGCAGAAAAATCTGGTGTTGCAGAGTTTATTTTTTGAATTGCCGAAATTTCCGTACCAGGCTTTTGCGAAGTCTGAACAGGACGGCTTTGCGAAAAACCGGGCGTATTTATATTGGCAACATCGTGCGCGCTTATATCCATTCTAAGCGAGCTTGCCGAAAGCGCAGAAACAGAAGGTATATCCATGATAATAATATAGAAAATACATTTACTATATTATAAAATTCTTATCAAATTTTAGAGGACTTATGTATAAAAGAGTTTTGGTTGCAAATAGGGGGCTTACACAGGCGGCGTGTGTTAGGGCAATTAAAAGCCTTGGGGCAGAGGCAGTGGCTCTTTGTGAAGAAAGTGATTTTAATCAGGTGGGGGTGCGCGAGGCAAGCCGTGCTATTGTTATTAGTTCAAACAAAACTAGTTCTCCGTATTTGGATGTGGAGCAGGTTGTGCTGGCAGCAATGGAATGCAAAGCAGACGCCGTTCATCCTGGATATGGATTTTTGGCAGCAAGCACGGAACTCAGCAAAAAATTATCCACTTTTGGCATTGCCTTTATATCCTCTTCTAGGTTGGCTAAGGGTCGCACCATAGCCGAAGAAAAAAAATTGCTAAACGCTGTTGCCATAAAAGCAGGGCTTGCGATTTTGCCGCACAGCGAAGTTTTTGAAGATACTGCAAAATTATCAAAAGAGGCAGAGCATATATCATATCCATTAATGGTAAAAGCGGCAGGAGCAGCAAGTGGCAGGTGCATTAGAGAGGCAAAAAATGCAATGGAATTGCAAACCGCCATAGATAGCGTGCTTCGCCAGTGCGAGCGTTTTGGCTATGAAAAAAGCCTTTATTTAGAAAAAACATTAACCCATCCACATATAATCTCTTTCCCCGTTCTGCGCGATAAAAAAGGCAAACATATAATTCTCCCAGAAATAGAAGGTTCTGTGCAGTTTCGTTTTCGCAAATTGCTGGTAGAAAGCCCAAGCCCTTATCTGTCAAAAGAAAACAGAGGCAAAATAATGGCTATGCTTCCAGCTCTTATAGATGGTCTTGATGTTGTGGGTTACGCGAATGTAGAATTTCTCATTTCCGAAAATGATATTTATCTCTTAGATGTTAAAGAAAACATCCAGCATTTTCACGGAGTCACCAACCTGCTAACAGGCGTGGACGTTTTGCGCGAGCAAATAAGGTTGTATTCTGGTGAATCTCTTTTGCTGCAAAAAGACGGCATTAGAACAGAAGGCTCTGTTATAGCTGTGAATGTGGACGCTATGGATCCATACAGCAATTTCTCCGCATCTCCTGGCAAAATAGAGAGAATGTTCGTTCCCTTTGGTGATGGAATAGTGGTTCAAAGCCCCTATGTTTCTGGCGACACGGTTTCTGCCAACTACGAATCTGTTTTGGCAAAAATTATGGCTTATGCCAGCACAAGGGAAAAGGCAATTTCAAATATGGAATCTGCCCTTGCCAACTACCGCATAGAAGGCATAAGCACAACACTCCCCTTTTTGCGCGGCGTGTTAAAACATCCAGATTTTTTAAACCTCAAATGGACAGGAACGCACTTGACTTACGAAAATAGGGTACAAGAAGTTCTGGAGAATATTCACGTACCAGATGAAGAAGAGCAAGCAGCTCTAATAGCCGCGCTTGCCCTCAGCACCGATAGCAATGCCTCTGCAATTATGGCAAATGCCGAACACGGCGGTTTATTGTGGGCAATGTTCAGACCAAAAAGGAAAATGGAATATTGATAAATTTTCCACTAGCCGCCTCAAAAGCAGAAATAGAACTGCGCTTGAAGCAACAAAAGCATCTTTTGCTAACAGCCCCCACAGGCACGGGAAAATCCTCTTTCTTGCCGTGGTTGCTCGCAGGCGAGCAAGGTAGAGTAACGGTATTGCAACCTCGCCAGCTAGCAGCAAGAGAGTTAGCAAAATTCTTAGCAAAATTTTATAAAGAACCAGTAGGAGAAACCGTAGGCTACAAATTTCGCTTTGAATCCAAAACCTCCAAAAACACAAGAATCCTATTCCAAACCTACGGCAGTTTCCTCGCTGAAACCCACACCATATACCCTGATTGGTTAATCTTTGACGAATTCCACGAGCGTAGAGCGGATATGGATTTGCTTTTGGGGTTTGCTCTCTCAAAAGGGCAAAGGGTAGCAGTGCTTTCTGCGGAATTGGAAAGAGAGGCTTTGGAAAAATATTTGGGAGTGAAGTGTTTAAAGGTTGAAAACCCAGGTTTTCCTGTTGAGATAATTAGGCAAGAAGCAAAAGCGAGCGAGCCTCTTGTTAGCCAAGTGGAGCGAGCAGTTAAAAGCGTTTTATACAACGAAATCAATGGAACTGTGTTAGTTTTTTTGCCAGGGAAAGCGGAAATTTCCGCTTGTAGGGCACGTGTGGCAGAGAGCCTTGGTAAAAATTCCCCTGAACTTTACTCTCTTTTTGGCGGTCAATTAAAAGAGGAACAGGAAAAAATATTTGAGCCAAGCGAAAGCACAAGGATAATTTTCACAACGAATATCGCAGAAACATCTCTAACCATTCCAAATGTAAAAGTGGTCATAGATTCCGGTTTTGAACGCATGGCTTTTGACGATTCTGGACTGGGTCTAAGAACGCTGAGGCTTTCGCGAATCGCTATGCAAAACGCGGTGCAAAGAACAGGAAGAGCAGGGAGAACGCAAAAAGGCTTGTGCATACGCCTGTGGAGCGAGCGTGAAGAGGCAAATTTTTTGGCATCCATAAAACCCGAAATTGAGCGTGTGAATGTGGAGAGATTTTTGCTGCAAAAAATTTCACTAGGAGTGTCTTTTGATTTATTGACTGAATTGCCAAAACAAAAAGAAAATTCTGCTTTGCAAAAACTGGAAAATTTAAATTTGATAAATGAAGAAAAAATAACCGAGCTAGGCAAAAAAGTTTTGCATATCCCTGTGCAATCATTGGAACTTGCCGTTGCGCTAGCTTTGCAAAAAGCACTTTCAAAGAATATTTTGGCAATAACAATGCTTTTGGAGAGCGAAAATAAAAGCGGAAATATTTTGCATTTGGCAGAGGATTTTTTAGAAGGCAGGGGTAAATGGCAGCGCGAAGAAAAATTACATTTTGAGCAGCTGCAGCGGTATTATATGGCTGGTGGGGAGTGGCTAGTGGCTAGTGGTCTGGAATTTCTCATTTCTGCCTTCCCTAATGCACTTGCTTTTAAAAGCGATGGAGAGCAATATTACAAAACCAAAGATGGACTTTCTGTTTTTTGCGAGTCAAAAGAAAAAGCGATTTTGGTTTTGGGTTTGATGCGCAGCGAAAACGCCAAATTGCAAAAAACAAGCGCAAGCCTTTACGCTCCAGTTCCTGACAAATATTTGCAAAGTAGCACTTCTAAAATGGAACTTCAATGGAAGCCGTCTCAAAAACAATTTGTGGCTATGCGAGTTAGCGATTTTAGCAAGGAAGAATGTTCTGTGGAAGAGCGCAAATCTTTGGAAAATCAAACCGCCGAGGCGTGGAAAATTTTAATGGCAAAAGAGGATTTTACAAGCCAGTGGCAAACCGATTCAAATTTAAGCCTACTCGCAAAAATGAAGTTAGCAACCAAACTTTTTCCCGAACATAATTTTCCCAAATGGGACGAAGAAGATTTTTGCTTAATTATGGACGAATTTTGCAGTGGTATTTTTTTGTTAAAGGATTTGAGCGAAGAACGATATAGAAAAATTCTTGAAGAATATTTCGGAACCTATTGGCTTGATTGGCTGTACAAAAATTTTCCAAATTCCCTGAAACTCAAAAACGGCAGAATTGCAAAATACATATACAATCCAGATGGCATAGTTGAGCTTTCCGCCCGAATCGCAGATTTTATGGGTATGCAAGGCGAGCATTTTATAGCAGAAAATCGTTTGAGAGTTCGCTACGATATTTTGGCTCCCAATTACCGCACAGCTCAAAAAACTTGGAATTTAAGCGATTTTTGGAAAAACACTTATCCAGAAGTGAGAAAGGAATTGAGAGGCAGATATCCTAAGCATCCTTGGCCTGAGATTGTTTGAACCAGAATTTCACAGCCGCTGTGCTACTTGGAACGTTTGGATTGTCTAAGTTTCTATCCCAAGAGCTATGGATAAAGCATTGTTTAGTTCGTTTGAAACAAAAGATTTTCTTCCGATTCTATATTTAAGCGAGCGGCATTTGCATTAATTATGTCAATATCGTGTTTCGCACGTTTTTTTCTCTCTAATAAATCATTGGAAATAATAGGCGTGATGATTACTTCTAGTTCATCGTAATCAAGAAAGGAATTTGGCAAGTGAACAAAATTTTGCACTTTTTTGCTTTTTAACGTTTGTTTTAAACACTCCATAACATTGAATATAGTAAATTCAAAAAAAACTCGCCAAAACGCCCCAACATTATGACATACATAAACGCCCACAGCCTTAGGTTTACACCGCCTGCTTCGCTAGCGGCGGGCGCGTAAAAGCGCTTAGTCCTGCAAGCAACGAACGCTGAACATGCGGCCCTTATCGACGCTGTCCCAGATCACGTACTCATCGCCGTAGTTCATGCGTCGGCGGTAAGTGTGGTCGCTACTGCTCTCACTGGCACTCCACCAGTAGCCGTAGTCGCCGACACCGCCGAAACTGCCCGAACTGCCGAAGCCGCCCGGTAGGGCGGAAAAGCCATAATTGACTGTGCCATTGCCACCTTCGTTCCAGCCACTAGTCGCTTTCAAATAACTAGCTGCACAATCACTACAACTATTGCTGCTCTCAATGTAATTTACCAACTTGTTCCAATCATCATTGCTAGGTATATGCCAACCTTCCGGGCATATTCCACGATGATTTGAACCTACTTGGTATGCACAAGAACTAGAATTGCAGCTAGCATCAAGAACCATTGCCGTTGCCCAATTGTAAAGACGACCGTAGGTATCACAAGTTGTAGTATTTGCATCGCTTAGACTGCTGCCATTGCCGCACTTGCTGCCTGCAACGGCATAATTCAAATTCTCAGCCATCCAAGTCTGTGTGCCGATTATCTTGGTTTTATAAGCCGATATGTTATTGCCCTTGCCACCGCTTGGCACACTCCCAGCAGAAGAACTGCTAGGCTTTGAGCTTGACGAAGAAGGCGGCGGAGCAACAGAGCTACTGCTCGGCACAGAGCTTGAACTAGGCTTAATATACGAGGAACTAGACGACTGACGTTCTTGATAATTAATGCCTTTCGGATCATACGGACTGTCACGCTCAGGCACTGAGCAGTATGTTAAAAGAAATATACTTGCGAATAGAAAAAATCTTAAAACCATATATGTACCCCTACTCCCGAAACCAAAAGCATAGTGCCAATGGTATAAAGCATATTCCTGCTACTGCGATAGTTTTCCACTTCTTCCCAAGCACTGTCAGAACCTATCCCGTAGTATCTATCATGTGCATCCCACATCTCATTGTGTTTTCCATACCCCGCGTAAATAATCGCCGCACCCAGCACATCCAAGCCAAGGGCAACCCAAAAACTAGTATTGCTAGGCTTATTGGCAGGCACATAAACATTGCTCTTGTGCGTGTACTTCACCTTTTCATTGTACTTCAAAGCAACATTCACAACTTCCATTTTATCCCCTATCTCTATTTTAGAACACAGAGGAACAGCATCGCTAAAGGGTGTGTCTCCCACTCGCCTGCCGTTCACAAAAACTGGCTCGCTCGATGGCTCGCCATCTCGCTCCGCGCTCAAAGCCAAGCCGCCTTTCTTTAGCGTTAGGTGGCTTAACATATCAAAAACCTCACGGCTACCCTTGTTTATGCCTACATCAAAACTTAAAGCCTCGTAGCATCTGTGATTTAGCTTTACATTGTAATTGCCGGGAGAAAACCTGTTCTCAAAAGAACGATATGACTTGCCGTTTATGTCTAAACTCCACTTCTCATTTTCGCCTATGCCCTCCAAGTAAGCGGGCTTTATCTCCAAAACACCAAAATTGGATTTCAATTTTATCGATATGCTCTGGTTGTTGCGGCTTATAAAAACTGTTGTGTCTGCCATTTCGTACTGCTCCAATGCGGCTATTACGCGCACGTTGCCGCCAGCTAGCTCTGCCTTGCACGGCGTTTTTAGACATTTGGAGGAAGGCACGCCATCAAAGCTCAAAGCCGCCCCAGAGGGGTCGGTGCTTAAATTGACCACGTACAGCTTTTCCTCGTTGTCTGCCTCATAAGAAGTTGCTTTCTGTACACCGCTTATGCCACCAGCAACGGAAGGAGTGGCGGAAGCTACTTTCACACCTGGCATTTTGCCATACATTTGGGGTGCCTCTTTATTTAAAACCGTGAGCAAGCCAGGCACGTTTTTAGAATCTCCCGTAAAGGATCCAACTAAAACACCGCTGCCTGAATTGTACAATTCCATGCTTATGGTAAAATTGCCGCTAAAACGACCTAGCCTAGCCTGCCCTATATAAGCAGCACTTATTTTCCTGCCTATCTCTGCCATGCAAGTCGCTTCTTTGCACATCTTTCGGGCATTCTCCTTTGAACCCATCTTGTCTATTATGCTCTGAACGCTCATAACGGAGTACTTATCTTCGGGCAGCATTTTAACAGCTATCTCGCGCAACCTCGCATTTAAATAATTTAAATCCGTAAATTCCAACTGAGGTTCGCCATCATCTTCGGTATTCAATATGGCAACTCGCTTTTGCTCTTCCTGTCCATAAGCGGCAAGAGCAAACAATAACAAAACAAAAAGAGGGGCAGAACGCATTTGAAGGAATATAGAAAACTTTACTATATTATAACCATACAATCCCAACTATGCTCCTAATAACTCTCATCTCTCTCCTATCCCTAGCCTACCTAGGACTAATGCTATACCTATGGCTAGGTCTCCTAAAAAACAACTCCGGGCTCTCAACTCCTAGCTCTCAACTCCCCAACGTTTCCATAATAATCCCAATGCGAAACGAAGAAACATTCATTGAAGCTACCTTAAATGCCGTGAATGCTCAAAAATACGCAGGGGAATGGGAAGTTATAATTGTAAATGACCGTTCAACGGATAAGTCACCGGAAATTGTTATGGCTTTTTGCGAAACGCATCCAAATTTTTCGGTTATAAATATTCCGCAAGACTCGCCTCAAATTGCTTCGCCAAAAAAGAGAGCGTTGAATACAGGTTTTTTAGCGGCAAAAGGGGAATTTCTTTTGATAATGGATGCGGATTGCGTTCCTCCTCCAAATTGGTTAAATTCAATGGCTGCTCTTTATGCTAGCGGTGCTTCTGTTGTGCAGGGTTCAAAGGCGAATAATGGGAAAAAAAGTTTTTTGCACTCATACCAAAAATTGGAAACACTCGGTTTTACCTTAATTGAAGCAGCTGGATATAACCGAAACAAGCCTCTTGTGGCAAGCGCGGCATCTCTTGGATATAGCAGGGATTTGTTTTTCAAGTGCGGAGGTTTTGAAGGGCTTTACGATTTAGCCTCTGGCGATGATGATATGCTCATTCACAGAATGGCAAAAATCGAGGGAACCAAATTTGCCTATAACTGGGACACAAGTGGGATTATGCCAACCGCTCCGGTTGATTCGTGGATGGCTCTTTTGCAGCAACGCGCTCGCTGGGGGAGCAATGGGGCAAAATACGAGAGCAAAGTTTATTCTGCATTTTTGTTTTGCATTTACGCTTTTTTTGTTTGGCTTTTTGTTTGTCCCTGGCTAGTGCTATTTGGAATTTTGCCTGCTTACTTTTTGATTCCTTTTGCCATAAAATTTGCCGCAGATTTTTTATTGATTTTCACAGGTGCGCTTCGTTTGCGTTCCGCAAAGCTTTTGTGGTATTTGCCCCTTGTTGAAATAATCCAAATCCCCCTTTTCACAGCCGCCGTGCCACTTGGGACGTTTGGGTTTTATAGGTGGAAGTGAGTTACGAATATCCTGAAACAAGAGATTTTCTTCTGATTCTCTATTTAAGCGAGCGGCATTTGCATTAATTATGTCAATATCGTGTTTCGCACGTTTTTTTCTCTCTAATAAATCATTGGAAATAATAGGTGTGATGATTACTTCTAGTTCATCGTAATCAAGAAAGGAATTTGGCAAGTGAACAAAATTTTGCACTTTTTTGCTTTTTATTGTTTGTTTTAAACACTCCATAGTATTGAATATAGTAAATTCAAAAAAATCCGCCCAGCCGTGCCACTTAGGACGTTTGGGTTTTATAGGTGGGTATCAAGAAATATCATTTCTTCCTAAGGAAAATTTTTCCCGTTCATTGACAACAGACAATGCCGAATTCAAATCATCGTTGTTCCACATTCCAAAATAGTTTAAAATATCATCTTGGTCATCATTTGTTAGTGGCTTGGTAAATGTTACTATAACTTCATAACGACCTTTGACGGATATTGGCTCGTCCGTCAAAATCCTTGTTCCATCATAAACAGCATTTACCGCATACATATTTATAATATACAAAAAAACCGCCCCGCCGCCCCACCCAAAAGCCATCAATAGCAGCTACCTACCCTCTGAAATGCGTTAGCAAACCCAAATAGCTCTGCACTCTTTGGGTTTGCTTTTCGGAATTTGCAAGCGGGTTGAAAAGGCACTCGCGAAAATTGCCTGCAATGCGTTTTCCGGGAAGCAAATTAAAGGGCAATATGTGAGCACCCAAAAAATCAAAACCCTTGGCAGCTTGCTGCAAGCGTATTTTGCGGGGATGCAAGATTAGTTTTAATTCTTTTGATAAAAATTCCCTTATTTGCAAAATGGCATTTAGCAGAATTTGCTTGTCGCTGTGAACTAAAACCATATCGTCCACATATCTTCCGTAGCATTTCATTTTCAGGTTTCTTTTTATAAAATGGTCAAGGGGATTCAAATAAATATTTGCAAACATTTGGCTGGTTAAATTGCCTATGGGCAATCCGCAATTAGGGGCAGAAAATTTCAGTGATTTATCTTTGGGCAAATCTGCCCACGCACTTGGAGGGCTTTTGAAAATGGCATTTTTTAGAGGTTCGTTGAACACTATTTTGCGAATTAGGTAAATATCTAAATCTTGCAAATTTTTATTCAAGCCTTTCACAACTAAATTGAATAGGATTTCACGATTTATAGACATAAAAAATCCTTTGATGTCTAAGCGCAGAACCCATAGAGCAGGCTTCAAAAATTTCTGCACACGTTTTATGCCAAAAAGCGTTCCCTTGCCCACTCTGCAACTGTAACTATCGTAAATGAATAGTTTGTCGAAAATCGGATATATTCTGTTATGTAGAAAATGATGGACTACCCTGTCGCGAAAATCGGCGGCTATAATTTCACGTTTCACTGGAAGTTCGTTTATAAAGCATACGCTGGGTTTTATTTCATAGGTTCGGTTTGATAATTCTCGTTCCAGAGATATCAGTTCTACTTCCAGTTTGCGTTCAAATTTCAGTTGGTTTATTGTGTTGCGTTTGTGCTTGCGAGCATCCATATATGCTTTGTGCAATTCTAAAAAAAGGGAGGAGGCTGGTTTCCCACCTCCTCCGCCACAGTGCTGAAGACAACGAACACTAAACAAGTTGTTGTTCTTATTGTTGTTGTTTCTGTTAACATTCTCGTTGTTGTAGTTCATGTTTCGGTTGTAGGCGTTGTTAGCATTGTTCTCCGTGGCACTCCACCAATTGCCGTTGTTGTCAACATTGTTGAAATTGCCATCTGAATTGCCGTTGCCACCCGGCAGAGCCGCAACAAGCAACCGCTTTTTTTGCCCCAGCGGAAGATTCAAGAAAATTCCGCCGAGAATTCTGTATGCTCGCCTGCGTTGCCGTAGGTGGGAGCGGGTTGCTGGACTGTGGTACGGGTCGCTCCTGCAATCCTGGGATTGGCATTGCAGAATTCTGCCCTGAGTAAATTTAGCAAATTTTCAATCTGCTGATTCAAAAAGCCCCACTGCTCTATGCTTATCTGATGCAAATCCTTCAAGAGCCTTAGAACTATTCTAAGCCTATGGACAAGAAAGGCACAATCTGGACTTTTATGGGCTGTGTTCACGGATAGGTGCAGCATTTCCACGATGTCGGTGGCGTAGTTTCTAACTCTCGCGCCAAGCTCGTAGCGAAATTCACGCGGCATTTTCACAGTTACCCTGTGAATGTGCAGGCACAAGTCGTAGGCGGTTTTGTATGCTGGTAGCAGGGAATTGGCTTTGGGTTCTGCTGGTGCTGCTGGTGCAGGCTTTGATTTGACAATCCCATTCCACCATTTTTCGTACCCGCTTGTTTGCATAACATTGCCGATTACTATATGGTCACCTGATTTTTGTTCAAATGAGAAGCCTTTTTCTTCTGCTATTTTCTGAATTGCTCGCAAGGCAGAAGCCGGAAATCCAAGCCAAGCTACGTCTTGAGCAACTTTTTGCACAAACCTTTTGTGCACCTGATAGCTTTTTATGTGTGTTGCAAACAAAAACGCACTTCTATTCCAAGCCTGCCAAAAAAGCCTGTCACGCACAAGATTTATACGGTTTTCGCCGCTTTCTTCTATTGTCAATATATTTTCCGTCTTCATAAAAAAATTCCCAACTACGCCCCAACATTATGACATACATAAACGCTCACTGCCTTAGGTAAACACCGCTTGCTTCGCTAGCGGCGGGCGCGTAAAAGCGCCTTCAGTCCTGAAGACAACGAACACTAAACAAGCCGTAGTACTTATAGTTGTAGTTCCTGCTAACATCCTCGTAGTCGTAGCCCATGTCTCGGTAGTAGGCGTAGTTAGCATTGTCCTCCGTGGCACTCCACCAATAGCCGTAGTTGTCAACATTGCTGAAACTGCCATCTGAATAGCCGTCGCCACCCGGCAGAGCCGCAAAGCCATAGGTGTCCTGACCATTTCCATTGCTATTCCAGCCACTAGTCGCTTTCAATTTGGTTCCAGCTATTGAAGCTCCGACATGATCTGTTAATGTTGTCCACTCTGCATCGCTTGGGATATGCCAACCACTGGGGCATATTCCCTGATGCTTCGCACCTACTTGCGATGCACAAGAAGTGGAATTGCAGCTAGCATCCAGAGCCATTGCAGTTGCCCAGTTGTAAAGCCTGCCGTAGGTATTGCAGGTCGCAGTATTTTCATCGCTTAAACTGCTGCCATTGCCGCATTTGCTGCCAGGGGCGGCATAATTCAAATTCCTCGCCATCCAAGTTTGTGTACCTATCACAACCGTTTGATAAGTCTCGTTCTCGTAAGATGCAGGTGTGCCGTAAACAATGCCAGATTGAGTTGGAACAGAGCTAGAGCTTGGTACAACTGGCGCAACAGAAGAACTGCTAGGTCTTGAACTTGACGATGAAGATGATGGCGGCGGAGAGGCAACAGAGCTTGAGCTGGGCACAACTGGCACAACAGAACTACTGCTAGGCACAGAGCTTGACGAAGACGATGGAGGTGGTGGTGGCGGTTCAACATTCGATGAACTCGAAGGTTCGTCTCCGACATAATTGATGCCATCTGGATCATACGGGTTGTCGCGTTTAAAATCCGTGCAGGAGATTAAAAGAAAAATAGTTGCTAGTAGAAAAAATCTTAAAACCATATATGTACCCCTACTCCCGAAACCAAAAAAAGACCGCCAACAGTATAAAGCATATTCCTGCTGCTACGGTTGCTTTCCACTTCTTCCCAAGCATCTTTGTAAGAAGCGTTTTGTCCTATCTCTTTGTATCTATCATAAGCATTTTTCGCATCCTGCTCTTTTGTATATCCTGCATAAATAATAGCAGCACCCAGCACATCCAAGCCAAGGGCAACCCAAAAACTGGTCTTTATGGGCTTATCGGGCTTAGGCACGGCATCTTCTGGAACTTGCTTGGGCGTTGGCGTAGGCTCCGGTTCCGGCACGTAAACAACGTCTGGCATTTTGCCTAACATTTGGGGAGCATTTTCGTTTATTATGGCTAGCAAGCCGAATACGTCTTTGGCATTGCCCGTGAAGGAACCGATTAAATTGCCCCTTGCGCTATGGTACAATTCCATGCTTATGGTCAAATTGCCACCAAAACGACCCAGCCTCGCCTGCCCAATATAATCCGCGCTTATTTTCCTACCTATTTCAGCTATGCACTGCGCCTCTTTGCACACTTTTCTGGCATTCTCCATTGAACCCATCATATCAATTATGCTTTGCGCGGTCATCACAAAGTATTTCTCTTTGGGCAGCATTTTCACAGCTATCTCGCGCAGCCTCGCATTCAAGTAATTCAAATCCGTAAAGTCCAGATGAGGCTCGCCGTCATCTTCCGTGTTCAATATCGCAACACGCTCCTGCATCTGCCCGTATGCGGCAAAGGCAAAAAGCAACAAAAAGAAAAGAGGGGACAAAGGCATATGGAAGGAATATAGTAAACGCTGATTAAGTCGCTAGGCTAGTGGGGAATGGCTAGTGGCTAGTGGGAAAACCACAAAAACCAGTATTTCTAGGACGGCTACTAGCTACTTACCACTAGCCACTCCCAGACATTGAGTTAATCATTACTTACTATATTATAACTATGGGAGGCATTTATGAAGTGTAAATGTTTGTATTTCTTTTTCGTATGCTTGTTGATTTTTGCCTGCAATAATAGCAGCGATAACAGCAATAATGGCAATTCGGAATATTCCTCGTCTTCTAGCGAGAAGTCGGCTACTCTTGTTAGCTCGTCTTCGGAAACTAGCTCGGCTTCAGAGATTAGTTCGGCTTTTGATGCCAGTTCATCTTCTTCCATTGATTCCCCTTCTGAAATTAGTTCGGCTTTTTATGCTAGCTCATCTTCCGACATTAGTTCATCTTCTCCCACTAGCTCATCCTCCGACATTAGCTCATCTTCTCCCATTAGCTCGGCAGAGGTATCTAGCTCTTCTGAGGCTCCGCCAGAAATTAAAAACTGGACCAGACTGCAAGAAGGTCAAAGCGGTGTTTTAAAAGGCTGGGGTTCACGCTACTGGGACGGTTGCAAACCGCATTGTGCTCTACGCAATAATGTGGATATAAATGCTGTTCCATTTAAAATTTGCAGAAATTGCAACAAAAAGAACGAGGAAATTCCAACTTTTACCCTAAGCCCTGATATTGAAGTGCGTTATGACCAATGGGCAAACAAGATAATGGAAGATTGGGTTGGTTATAAAGAAACTGTTAGTAGTTGCCAACAAGGTGGTATATCTTATGTCTGTTGGGATATGGCTCCAATGGCGTTAAATGATACTCTTGCTTATGCTTTTGTAGCCGGTACGCTTCAAAAGCCTGTTTGCGGTCATTGTTTTCAAGTTCAATTTGACGGCGGAAATCACGGCAATGATGTAAAAGATGCTCATAGAAAACTTAAAGGAAAAACTTTGATAGTGATGGCTACAAATACCGGTGGCGATGTGGAAGAAGGTCAGTTTGATATTATGGTACCGGGTGGAGGTCCTGGCTTGTTTGACAGTTTTGCAGAACAAATTGGCGTACCTAAAAACCAGTTGGGAGAAGGTTTTGGCGGTTTTCTCACAACCTGCCAACGCGAAATAAATGATTACGATAAACCTGCCGAAGTTTATCAAGAATGCGTTAGAAAAAAATGCAATGCGGTATTTTCAAAACCTGAGCATAAAGACCTTTTAAGGGGATGTTTGTGGTTTACGGATTGGTTTATGGCGGCAGATAATCCAACATTTATCTCTAAAGAAGTGGATTGCCCAAAGTATTTTACGGATAAATACCCATCTACTATAAACACGAGTCCAGACAACAAAATTGAACCTTATGGAGGTTTCAATAAACCGATACCCGCTGGTTATGAAACACAAAAATGGATATGGTAATGAAACTTGAGAACATAAGTTCGCCCAAAGACATAAAGGAATGCAAAATTGAGGAGCTAGAAGCTCTGGCAGATGAAATAAGGGCTGCCATTTTGCGGCAGGTATCTGAACACGGTGGGCATTTATCGTCTAGCCTTGGAACCGTTGAACTTGCCATTGCCCTGCACTATGTTTACGATACACCAAAAGACATTTTAATATGGGATGTTGGGCACCAAGCCTATGCGCACAAATTGCTCACAGGTCGCTATGAAAAATTTTTCACAATGAGACAACGAGGTGGAATTTCCGGTTTCCCAAAAAGGAGCGAGAGCATTTACGACCCCTTTGGCACAGGACATTCAAGCACATCCATTTCTGCGGCTCTTGGTTTTGCGGTTGCACGCGACCTTGTTCAAAAGAACAATCAGGTTGTAGCGGTTATAGGCGATGGTTCAATGACTGGCGGAATGGTTTTTGAGGCTCTTAACAATTCAAGGCAAACAAAAAAGAATTTCACCATTATCTTAAACGACAACAAAATGAGCATAAGCCCAAGCGTGGGCGCGCTTTCAAAATTATTCAGCAAGCTCTCTGTTAAACATAACCAATCCATAGAAGAAATCGGCAAATTTTTGCGCTCCATTCCCGACCATATTGGCGGTGGAAAGCTGCGGGAATTTATGGTGAGCGGAAAGCTAGCTTTGGAAAATATAGCAAGCCCAGGGCAGTTTTTCAGAGATCTGAATATGCGTTATTTTGGACCTTTTGATGGGCATAATTTGCAAGAATTGATAGAAACATTAAAAGGTGTAAAAGAGTTGCCAGAAATTTGCCTTGTTCACGTTTTAACGCAAAAGGGCAAAGGCTACGAACTCGCCACCACCAACCCCACAAAATGGCACGGTCCAGACCCCTTCCACATAGAAGACGGTTCTGTGATAGTGGAAAAACCTCGCCCAACTCTAACATCTATTTTTGGAAAAACCCTGCTCACGCTTGCAAAACAGGATAAAAAAATAATAGGCATTTCTGCCGCTATGTTGGATGGTTGCGGATTAAACATATTAAAAGAAGACCCCGAAATCTCAGACAGAATTTTTGATGTTGGCATTGCCGAAGAACACGCGGTTACATTTGCAGCCGGACTTGCTTGCGAAGGCTTTACCCCTGTTGTAGCCATATATTCCACATTTTTGCAAAGAGCCTACGACCAAATAATACACGATGTTGCGCTTCAAAATTTGCCTGTTGTTTTTATTTTAGACAGAGCAGGCTTGGTTGGCTCAGACGGACCAACTCATCACGGAGCCTTGGATTTATCCTATTTGCGCACAATCCCCAATATGGTGATTATGGCACCCTCAGATGAAAACGAAATGCGCAATATGATTTACACGGCAACTCAATACAAAGAAGGACCTATAGCTCTTCGCTATCCCAGAGCTGTTACCTATACAAACGAAATTCGCACGGAATTTTCGGCACTTCCCATTGGCAAATTTCGTGTTGTTAGCAAAGGAACCAAAGTTTTGCTGATTGGTGTTGGCTTTGTGCTTGCCAAGTGCCTTGACGCTGGAGGAGTTTTGGAAAAAAAAGGCATAAAACCCACAATAATAGATGCGCGTTTTGTAAAACCACTTGATATAAAAGCATACCAAGCTCTTTTCAAAGAACACCAAATTGTTGTAACGGTAGAAGACAATTCCACAACAGGCGGCTTTGGTTCTGCCATTGCAGAAATTCTCGCAGAAATGAAATTAGCACCACGCCTCGTTCGCATTGGGCTTCCAGATTCTTTTGTGGAACAAGGGGAAATTGACGAGCTGAGAGAAATGCTAGGGCTTTCGGGCAATGGAATTGCAAACAAGATTTTGGAAGTTCTTTAATAAGGAAGTTCAAACTTAAAATTATAAATAATACTAGCTATCATCAAGCTCAAAAAAGCAAGCCCTATATATACAGACCACAACACAAAATCCACTATGGTAAATGGACCAGAATCTATTTCTTCGCCTTCCATCTTATCAATTTTACGAATTTGTATTTCCGGTGGCTTTTCGCCTTTTGGTGTTGGTCTGTCTTTAGGAGGATCTGCATAGTTATACAACTCATATATATCTCCGTTATCTAAGGTAAATATGAGAGTGTTTTTCTTTTTTGAACGGGTTATTATTTCAACTTCGGCTTTCTTTGACTTTTCTTGCTGCTGCAAAAAATCACTTATTTTGTCAATATAAGCGGCGTCTGGCTTTCCGCCTAGCTTCATTACCAAACGCCGCCTTATATTTTCAGCAGACATTATCCTTTTATCTTGTTATCTACCCATTCTGCATTGCCTTTAACAGCATCAACAGATTTGGCAAAAGCGGCTTTTTCTGCATCGTTCATTTTAACTTCAAGGATTTTCTCAATGCCTTTTTCGCCAATAACCGCTGGAACTCCGCAGTAAAGACCATTAACGCCGTACTGCCCATTGAGCTGAACCGCACAGGTTAAAACGCTTTTCTTATCCAGCAAATATGCCTCTGCCATTCTAATTGCAGAAAGCCCTGGGCTGTAGAAAGCCGAACCTGTTTTCAAAAGACCCACAATTTCATCGCCTGCCATTGCGGTGCGTTTGGAGAGTTCTTCAAATTTTTCTTTGGTCATAAGCTGGGGAAGCGGAATGCCGCCAACGGAAACAAAATCGTAAAGGCTAACCATAGAGGGACCGTGACCGCCCATAACAACAGCCTGAACATCATCTGCTGCAACGCCTAGTTCCATTGCAACAAAGCAAGCAAGGCGGCTGCTATCCAAAACGCCTGCCATGCCAACAACTTTTTCCGAAGCAAAGCCTGTGACTTTTTGCATTGCATAAACCATTGCATCCAAAGGATTGGTTACAACTATAACAAAAGCATTTTGGGCAGTTTTTTTAATTGCTTGTCCAACTTTTTCAATAATGCCGTAATTGATGTTCAAAAGGTCATCGCGGGTCATGCCTGGTTTGCGCGGAACACCAGCCGTCACGATAACTACATCCGACCCTGCAAGGTCGTCGTAATTATTTGTGCCAGATAGAACTGCGCTGGTGCCTATTGACAGGCGACCTTCCATGATGTCTAGGGCTTTGCCTTGAGGCACGCCTTCCACAACATCAACAAGCACAACATCGCCAAGCTGCTTCTGCGCCAATACAAGTGCCATTGTACCGCCTATTTG
>JAITFP010000043.1 GCA_031281275.1 Candidatus Fibrimonadaceae bacterium | reverse complement strand
TAAATTTAGGATTGTTCGCAACAATCCCAAGATATAATAGGAGGGCAAATATGTTGTGAATTGGTTTCATTTTTCTAAATTTAGGATTGTTCGCAACATTGTTATTGCGCTTGGTACGTTTGCGGGTGTTGTGAATTGGTTTCATTTTTCTAAATTTAGGATTGTTCGCAACCAAAAAACACGTGCCAAAATGAAACAATTGTTGTGAATTGGTTTCATTTTTCTAAATTTAGGATTGTTCGCAACGTGACACTTTAACACCAATTTTTGCTATGGGTTGTGAATTGGTTTCATTTTTCTAAATTTAGGATTGTTCGCAACACCAACCGACCCCGACCCCAACCCCAGAGCGTTGTGAATTGGTTTCATTTTTCTAAATTTAGGATTGTTCGCAACTTTGCCGCTTCAAGCCTGCAATGCCCCGCAGTTGTGAATTGGTTTCATTTTTCTAAATTTAGGATTGTTCGCAACTCATTCGTTCTTTGACGAACATAGCCAGGGTTGTGAATTGGTTTCATTTTTCTAAATTTAGGATTGTTCGCAACAGAAATTCTCTGTGGTAAAAGACAAGGACAGTTGTGAATTGGTTTCATTTTTCTAAATTTAGGATTGTTCGCAACCCCTTGACTAATTCCAACACTTGACTAATGGTTGTGAATTGGTTTCATTTTTCTAAATTTAGGATTGTTCGCAACGGACTTTTTTGGCGGGGTCTAGCTCATTAAGTTGTGAATTGGTTTCATTTTTCTAAATTTAGGATTGTTCGCAACTCGGGTCCTCCCAAATGCAAACAATGCCGTGTTGTGAATTGGTTTCAATTTTCTAAATTTAGGATGGTTCGCCACCACCCCTAAATTTTCTTATCCATTTATCTGGTTGTGAATTGGTTTCATTTTTCTAAATTTAGGATTGTTCGCAACTGGTGAACGTGGAGGCCTCCGAGGGTGGTTGTTGTGAATTGGTTTCATTTTTCTAAATTTAGGATTGTTCGCAACCGAGAATCGCATAGACATTGCCGCCGCTCTGTTGTGAATTGGTTTCATTTTTCTAAATTTAGGATTGTTCGCAACTAGACCCTGAGGATATAAAAGTTCAGATGAGTTGTGAATTGGTTTCATTTTTCTAAATTTAGGATTGTTCGCAACGAAACGTTCGCAGCATTGGAAACGACGTTAGTTGTGAATTGGTTTCATTTTTCTAAATTTAGGATTGTTCGCAACGCATCTTAGAGGGGTGGTGAACGGCGTTAGTTGTGAATTGGTTTCATTTTTCTAAATTTAGGATTGTTCGCAACAACCAATAGGTCAAGGCTAACTATACCCACGTTGTGAATTGGTTTCATTTTTCTAAATTTAGGATTGTTCGCAACATAATCCGGTTGAGATAGTGAACCAACTGAGTTGTGAATTGGTTTCATTTTTCTAAATTTAGGATTGTTCGCAACGGCTTAGGCAAATACTTAAACTCAATTCTAGTTGTGAATTGGTTTCATTTTTCTAAATTTAGGATTGTTCGCAACGCCCTTTAAACATTATACAAGCCAAAGCCCGTTGTGAATTGGTTTCATTTTTCTAAATTTAGGATTGTTCGCAACCCAATGCCTTGAATGGCTTGCAGGACTTGAGTTGTGAATTGGTTTCATTTTTCTAAATTTAGGATTGTTCGCAACTTTTTGAAAGGTTGCTATCGCTAGGCATTTGTTGTGAATTGGTTTCATTTTTCTAAATTTAGGATTGTTCGCAACTATGCAAAGGGAGTATTTTTAGACCATTTAGTTGTGAATTGGTTTCATTTTTCTAAATTTAGGATTGTTCGCAACCGGAGGAAGACGATGGAGCGTCACAACCGCGTTGTGAATTGGTTTCATTTTTCTAAATTTAGGATTGTTCGCAACCCGGTGTCAGACGAATAGACAAGCGAACTAGTTGTGAATTGGTTTCATTTTTCTAAATTTAGGATTGTTCGCAACTGGAGAAGCCGTTTATAGATATTCTCCCAGGTTGTGAATTGGTTTCATTTTTCTAAATTTAGGATTGTTCGCAACGCTAGAAATATAGCAACGCCCACGGAAAAAGTTGTGAATTGGTTTCATTTTTCTAAATTTAGGATTGTTCGCAACTTTAAATGGGTTCTTTGAGGCTTTGGCTCAGTTGTGAATTGGTTTCATTTTTCTAAATTTAGGATTGTTCGCAACGATTAAAATAAAAAGAGACCCTAAATTCTAGTTGTGAATTGGTTTCATTTTTCTAAATTTAGGATTGTTCGCAACTGCCGCTGATTTGTCCAGCAATTAAAGCAAGTTGTGAATTGGTTTCATTTTTCTAAATTTAGGATTGTTCGCAACTTCTCAATGCAATAATTTCAATGCTGGTGCGTTGTGAATTGGTTTCATTTTTCTAAATTTAGGATTGTTCGCAACAAGCACATTGTCAGGGTTAAATTCATTCGTGTTGTGAATTGGTTTCATTTTTCTAAATTTAGGATTGTTCGCAACTTTCCTTCTCAACGCCGTATTGCTCTAATGTTGTGAATTGGTTTCATTTTTCTAAATTTAGGATTGTTCGCAACTTTACCAATTCCAGCGAAACTTCTTTCTCGTTGTGAATTGGTTTCATTTTTCTAAATTTAGGATTGTTCGCAACGATGATAACCATAGCCCTAAATAATTTCCAGTTGTGAATTGGTTTCATTTTTCTAAATTTAGGATTGTTCGCAACGCACCGACAAACAGGCAGAACAGTGCACCAGTTGTGAATTGGTTTCATTTTTCTAAATTTAGGATTGTTCGCAACTTAAAAGAATTTCGTAACCAAATCTTAACCGTTGTGAATTGGTTTCATTTTTCTAAATTTAGGATTGTTCGCAACACAACCACCGGAAGGGGTGCCACCAGAACCGTTGTGAATTGGTTTCATTTTTCTAAATTTAGGATTGTTCGCAACCAAATTTGAAAAAGATACATTTGCCCTTGCGTTGTGAATTGGTTTCATTTTTCTAAATTTAGGATTGTTCGCAACAATAACACCCTTTAATACCTTGATTACAAGTTGTGAATTGGTTTCATTTTTCTAAATTTAGGATTGTTCGCAACAATAAACGGGAATGATAGGCTTGAAAGATTGTTGTGAATTGGTTTCATTTTTCTAAATTTAGGATTGTTCGCAACGAATGGCTAATACTGTGTTTTCGCAGTCTCGTTGTGAATTGGTTTCATTTTTCTAAATTTAGGATTGTTCGCAACAAATGCTGGATATTTTGAATACAATAATCAGTTGTGAATTGGTTTCATTTTTCTAAATTTAGGATTGTTCGCAACTGGGATTCTTGAAGTTCTTTATTTGGCTGTGTTGTGAATTGGTTTCATTTTTCTAAATTTAGGATTGTTCGCAACCCAGCAATCTACACCCCAAGCACCAAAGCCGGTTGTGAATTGGTTTCATTTTTCTAAATTTAGGATTGTTCGCAACACTTTTGCGCTTTACAGAACCTTGTAATTTGTTGTGAATTGGTTTCATTTTTCTAAATTTAGGATTGTTCGCAACACAATCCGCAAAGCATAGAAATACGTTATGGTTGTGAATTGGTTTCATTTTTCTAAATTTAGGATTGTTCGCAACATGCTGGTGGTTGCGCCTTTACCTGCCTCAGTTGTGAATTGGTTTCATTTTTCTAAATTTAGGATTGTTCGCAACGATATAGGCCTTTGTGAGCAAACGGCGTGGGTTGTGAATTGGTTTCATTTTTCTAAATTTAGGATTGTTCGCAACCCGCTGAACGCCAAAGCTATGCCGCTCACTGTTGTGAATTGGTTTCATTTTTCTAAATTTAGGATTGTTCGCAACTTGTTTGTGGGATTTACTGGCAGGTTGCTAGTTGTGAATTGGTTTCATTTTTCTAAATTTAGGATTGTTCGCAACTTGCCATTCTATTGCCGCGCTTGCAACTAAGTTGTGAATTGGTTTCATTTTTCTAAATTTAGGATTGTTCGCAACTCTCTATTCGTTCCTGGGATTGCCCAGCTGGTTGTGAATTGGTTTCATTTTTCTAAATTTAGGATTGTTCGCAACCGAGAACACCGGAGATTATGCCGGTGCGGAGTTGTGAATTGGTTTCATTTTTCTAAATTTAGGATTGTTCGCAACTCGGAGCTAAATTTTCTGGTATAAGGCTCAGTTGTGAATTGGTTTCATTTTTCTAAATTTAGGATTGTTCGCAACCACTGATGATGTATTGGGCGTTGTTTTGGTGTTGTGAATTGGTTTCATTTTTCTAAATTTAGGATTGTTCGCAACTTAAGCATGATACAATAACCCTAACTAAAAGTTGTGAATTGGTTTCATTTTTCTAAATTTAGGATTGTTCGCAACGCCAGCGGGAATAATTAATTGCCAGCTTCGTTGTGAATTGGTTTCATTTTTCTAAATTTAGGATTGTTCGCAACTTAACAAGTTAGAGGCTACCAAAAAAATAGTTGTGAATTGGTTTCATTTTTCTAAATTTAGGATTGTTCGCAACAAGCAACGAGCAAGGCTGTATGTGTTTTCAGTTGTGAATTGGTTTCATTTTTCTAAATTTAGGATTGTTCGCAACCCAAGCTCATAGCCGTCACCACAAGCCGTAGTTGTGAATTGGTTTCATTTTTCTAAATTTAGGATTGTTCGCAACTGACCGAATGCAGGGGACGGCTGGGAGTTTGTTGTGAATTGGTTTCATTTTTCTAAATTTAGGATTGTTCGCAACTCGGGGGACTGCGTACCGACCTTGAAAATGGTTGTGAATTGGTTTCATTTTTCTAAATTTAGGATTGTTCGCAACAATACAACTTGGAGGCCCTTATGAAAAAAGGTTGTGAATTGGTTTCATTTTTCTAAATTTAGGATTGTTCGCAACTCTGCCATAAAAAGGGATTCGTTGCCAAGTGTTGTGAATTGGTTTCATTTTTCTAAATTTAGGATTGTTCGCAACTATGCTGAGTGCTTTAGAGAAAAGGAAAGAGTTGTGAATTGGTTTCATTTTTCTAAATTTAGGATTGTTCGCAACATGGTTCAATAACATTGCAAAAGCTATACCGTTGTGAATTGGTTTCATTTTTCTAAATTTAGGATTGTTCGCAACTAATTCTTGACCTTTTCGCCATTCTTGATAGTTGTGAATTGGTTTCATTTTTCTAAATTTAGGATTGTTCGCAACGGTTTTTCGTTTCTTATCCAATTGACCCAAGTTGTGAATTGGTTTCATTTTTCTAAATTTAGGATTGTTCGCAACTTAAAGCAACTTTCTGCGCGTATGGCTTAAGTTGTGAATTGGTTTCATTTTTCTAAATTTAGGATTGTTCGCAACTGCGTTCCAAAACAAAGAACTATTTTTTTGGTTGTGAATTGGTTTCATTTTTCTAAATTTAGGATTGTTCGCAACACATAAAAAGAATGTATCTAGCGAGCGGGTGTTGTGAATTGGTTTCATTTTTCTAAATTTAGGATTGTTCGCAACACTTGGCAGCCAACTTCCTCAACAGCAGACGTTGTGAATTGGTTTCATTTTTCTAAATTTAGGATTGTTCGCAACAGATGAGGCGGTTCTGCAAAATATGTGGAAGTTGTGAATTGGTTTCATTTTTCTAAATTTAGGATTGTTCGCAACACTCGGCAAACAGGCAGGAGCAGCAAACAGGTTGTGAATTGGTTTCATTTTTCTAAATTTAGGATTGTTCGCAACTCTGTGCTTTCATTTATTGCTTGCCTGACCGTTGTGAATTGGTTTCATTTTTCTAAATTTAGGATTGTTCGCAACAGCGAAGTTCCCCATAGCTGTCGCTGTGCTGTTGTGAATTGGTTTCATTTTTCTAAATTTAGGATTGTTCGCAACGAAACTATTGAAGAAAAACGCGAGCTAGTTGTTGTGAATTGGTTTCATTTTTCTAAATTTAGGATTGTTCGCAACATTATGCTTGTAACTTTCCTAATTTGAGCTACTTACGGAAGCTCTTAGAAATGAGAAAAAGGCGGATTTTAAGGAAACTTGGAATCTGCTTTTTGTTTTTTATGATTTAAAAAGACCTTGCAGTGGAGGCTCTATGAAAGTTTATTGGGGCGGAAATAAAGGAAGGCGACCCGTTGCCAGGCCGCCTTATAGTTTTCACAACGGAATAATCCTTATTGTGAATTGGTTTCATTTGTTATAAATATAGAAAAAATTTCGCTTGCTATTTTCTCTTGCCAAACTTTTATATCCTTATTCACTTCAATAAAAATTAAATCACAGGCTCTGTTATTTGTTTCGTTTGGAATTTTCTCAAATCCTCCTTTTATACTATCATTTTTATAGCTCCTACCAGTAGGATATACAAGAGCAACTTTTGGGGCATCGAAGTACAAGCTATAAACAAACATCTGTTTTAAATCGTTATCATTTATGTCTTTTGCGTTATCATCTAAAATTTTCCATTTTGTATCTAAAATCCAGTATTCATTGTCTTTTTTTATTACTATATCTGGTTTAATCTTTCTTGATTCCCAAAAAAGTTTGGAAACTTGTTCTTTAACTTCGTAGCCTTTGTTACCTAAATGTTTTCTCAAACTCTTATAAACAAATTCTTCCCACAGTTTATTCATATCAAACATTATTGCTAAAACCGAATTTGAACCACCACGAATGTCGGGGTGATAATTTAATAAAAGTAATTTGGCTATGTTTATTGCGTTTCTATAAGCTTCTGTTTTTCTAGAATAAGTTATTTTGTTGAATGTATTTTCTGTTACTTTTATATCTGGCATTTCAGGAAAATTCAAAAGTAAAGCACAAATTTTACTTTGTAAGGCTGGGTTTGTGTTTATTTTTTGTAAAAGTTTTAATGTTTTATATAATAATTTATGTAATATATGTTCTTTATCGTAGGTAGTGTAATTGACAAAAAATTTTTTTTTATGAATTAGATTTTTTTGTATGTGTTTTGAGAATAAGATTTTACCTTTTAATGAATTTAAGTTATTTTCTATTTTTATGTATTGTTTGCTTAATCCTGTGTGCAATAAATATTCAACTTCTTTAACGAATACTTCGAAATAGAGTTCTAGAATAGAATTCGGTTTTATTTTCAACGAACTTTGAGTTGGAGCCTTTACATCAAAATCATAAACCGTACGGAGCATTCCAATTAAAATATTCCTCCATTTATTTTCGTCATTGTTTTTATCTGCTTTAGGTAAAATTTCAATTATAGTTTTTCCAACTTGGATAACTCCTACATAGCTGTTGAATTTTACTCCGTTATGAATTAGAGAATAATATGGAAAATCTTTTTTATCGCTCCTAAAAATTTCTAGGGCTTTTCGTAGTTTCAAATCATCTATTTTTAAAGATTGATGTTCAAATACGGTTATTGTATTATTCATAAATAGACTTAAATTTATCGGAAATTTTTAATCTATAAACATCTTTATCTTCCATATCGTACTCAAAATTTGCAAATTTGGTTTCTGGCATTTTTTCTACAAATTCTTTACCAAGTACCAAACCGATTTTTCCATAATCGCCAAAAAAGTATTCTTGTAAAAGAGGAATTATTTTGTCTTTGAATACTTGTTTTAAACCCTCCAAATCTTCTACTTCCAAAAAATAGCTATGCCCTATTTGATGTTCTCTATCTAAGAGTTTTTCTATTCTTTCATTGATGATTTTTAAAAGTCGTTGTAAATCTATACCTTGCATATCAGATTTCAGTAATTCTGGTTTAG
This sequence comes from Candidatus Fibrimonadaceae bacterium, assembly GCA_031281275.1. Taxonomy (GTDB): domain Bacteria; phylum Fibrobacterota; class Fibrobacteria; order Fibrobacterales; family Fibrobacteraceae; genus Fibrimonas. The sequence continues at coordinate 66,721 of JAITFP010000043.1, read as the reverse complement.
GCATTATTTCTTCAAAACTAAATCTACGTCTTAATGCAGTGTCTAAAGCTTCTACGCTTCTGTCTGCGGTATTCATCGTACCTATTATATATAAGTTGTTTGGAACCCCAAATTCTTCTTTACTATATGGCAAAGTAACTTTTAATTCTTCATCTTTGCCAAGTCGTTTATCTTCTTCTATTAACGTTATCAATTCACCGAAAATCTGAGATACATTGCCTCTATTTATTTCATCTATGATGAGAACATAGTTTTTGTGATCTTCAATGTTATTTTCTTCATATTTATTCAAATCATATTTTCCCTTTAAATATTGAACTACGGCTTCCATATAATTTTGATACGCACCGCTCTCTCTTGCCTTTAAACCGCGGTAAACATCAAATATGTTGTCTTTTGTCAAAGTACCTGCACCTTCAGGGTATAGAAATTTAAGGGAATTGTTAGAAGATAATCCAAATTCCAAGTCTTTACCTCTATTAAGTTTAGGTATTGCAACTTTATCATTATCACTAATGTATTCAATTAATTTTTGCCATATTTTATCAAATTCATTTTCATAATTGGCTGTTCCAGTCGCTTTGTCACAAATTTTCTTAAAAATTCCATCTTCTATTTTGTAAGAAATATTTTCATTATTATCACAATTAGGTTTTATACCTTCTATAAAATCTTCATAACCCATACTTTGATGAAATGTTATAAAAACTATTTGTCCTTCTTCTGACAAGTTTTTAAATTCGTCTTTTAATTCTACCCTATCTTTCCCGTCAATAAAATCTTTCCCACAGATTATCTCAAGAGCTCTGTTTATTGTGTTATAGGTTTTGCCTGTACCAGGAGGTCCGTAAAAAATTTGGTTTAAGGAGAAATTTTGAGTTTTTTTCTCTGTGTTCTGGTCCATATTATACTCATTATTGTTATCAATATTTATTACGTTATTTTCAATGAATTGGAGAAATTTTTCATACTTATTAAGCACAGATCTAAAATGCCCATCGGCTTTTCTAAAATCATCTGTTGCTCTGATCTGCTTATTTTTGTTTTTAAACTTTATATAGCTTACATATTCAAAAAAATTTTCTCTTAGTGAGTCTGGAACACTCTTACTAGTTCCTTGAAGTAACCGTACATATATTTCATCAAGAGCATTACTTGTTACCTTTTCTTTTGCAAATTCTTTGAAACATTCTATTCTTTCCGATAGTTCCATCTTTTCATATTTTTCTTTTGTTGGTAATTCCATAAAATTCTCCATATTTGCAAATTTATTAAGAATATAGAAAATTCCCGTCAAAACATCTCCAACTGCACCGGTCCCACAGGCGGAACTTTGTCTTTCTTGCCATAGAAAATCTGCATAGCACTGAATTGCTTATCCGTTAGATGCAGAATACAAACCTTGCCGTTTGGTTGCAAAAAATTTTTCACTCGTTCAATATGGACTTCCATATTTTCCTTGCTTGCGCAATGCCGCCAGTAAACGGATAACTGACCCATAGTAAAGCCGTCTTTGAGCAGATCTTTTCTGAATTGGGAATGTCGCCGCCTGTCCTCTTTGGTCTCGGTTGGCAAATCAAAAAATACCATTATCCACATAACTCGGTACTGATTAAGGGTGCTTAGGTTCATAAATTTTCGGGTAAAGAATTTTTTTCTTTTTGCCTTCAAAACAAGCTACAAGAGATGCAGCCGTACGAGTTAAAGCGACAAGCATTGGGCTTTTTTCACGCTCAAAATGACAATCACATTCAAGTACTGTTAGCAAACATCTTTTAATATTTGAGTTTAATTCCAGATTTTCGTTGGCGGAAAAACCATCCGCTAGTTTTTCGGCAACGGCCGAATCAATATATGGGCGATATGGTTCCATTATGTCATCTGCCAAGCAATAGGCGTTATATTGATTCTTATGAAAAATTCCAAAAGTGGGTAAAAGCCCAGAACCGACAAGAGCACGGGCAGTTGCAGCCCTGATTATTGCATATCCGTAATTTAGGAGATTATTTGGAGGTTCGCCTTCTCGTGAACGAGTAAAATCCTTTATGTAATCTTCAAAAATTATTTTCCAATAATAATTTGCAGCTTGTGCTTCGCAATTATTTGTATCTCCGCTACTCACGATTTTTGCCAAGTATTCCATTCGCTTAACATCTTTGCCAAATCGTTTTAATACCGCTGCTTGATTTAAAATTTTTGCCTGTACTGTTTGTTGCCATAGCGATTTCTTTAGGGGTTCGCTGGCTTCTATTTGAGTTTGAAATCTGTTGCTTTGCAATGTGTTGCCGTCAAGATTTAGGAACATTCCAACGGGTATATGTTTTGCGTTGCAGCTTATAAGAGCAATATTATTTTCCAACAATAGCATCATCGCGTTTTGTGTGATTGTTATTTGCGAATTGTCTAAAATTATCACTCCTATGTCTTCTATTGGGCGAGTGGTGGTGGTTTCTGGAGTTTTAATTACAAGCTGGGCATTTGATGTGCTCAAATATGCTGGATTGGAAAAGGAAAGAGTTTGTTTAATCATCGTTTAATTCTCTTACTGGTTTCTTCCAATAATTTATCGAAATCAGATTTGTATAATTTGTCTTGGACAATTCGGTATTTTTCCCACTCAATTTCGGCAAAATCGCAAGCTATTTTATGGCTTATTTCTCCAGCATTTTGCAAAATACTTCTATCGCTTGCGATAGATAAAAAAGAATTCAATTGCTTTGCCCAATCATCCATTGTCATCGGTATTTTTCGTTTCGCCTTTACCTCTGCTAAATCAAGATAAGCATTCACAATACGTCCTAATTCTTCTAACTCGTCTTTGGTTAAATAATTTTTTGCAATTGAAACATCTGTTTTTAAGATTTTCCCCTTTGGAGAATTTTTCCAAGTTGTTAGACCCATATTCTTCTTTTTGCTATCTGCTCGTTTATAAATTAATTCTGCTGCTGTATGTCCGTGTATAGCCCAGTGGAGTTTATTTTGAACTGTTGCATAAAATAATTTTGTAGTATTTGCATCTAAATCATAATCTAATGCGGTGGCATAGATATCGGTGATTTTTTGATAAAATTTTCGCTCAGAAAGGCGAATTTCCCTGATTTCCTGTAATAAATAATCGAAATATTCGTTTGTTAATACGGAACCACCCTGTATAAGCCGTTCCTTATCTATTACCCAACCTTGGATTGTGTAATCTTTGGCTATTTTATTAACCCACTTGCGGAATTGAACGGCACGAGCAGAATTTACTTTGAAGCCTACGGCAATTATTGCCTGTAAACCGTAATGTTTAGCAACATAGTCTTTTCCATCAGTGGCAGTTATTAGAAAATTTCTAATAACTGAATCTTCGTTTAATTCAGAATCTTCAAAAATTTTCTTTAAGTGATAGTTAATAGTTGGTATTTCCACATCATATAGCGTTGCGAGCATTTTTTGCGTTAGCCATATATTTTCATCTTCATAGCGCATTTCAATGCTTTGAGGAGTATCGCCTGTAGCGGCGACAAAGGTTAGGTACTCTGCGGCAGAGGAACGGATTATGGGAAATTGTTTCTTTTTAATCATATTCTCCCACAAATACAATTTGACCAATATGGTTTATGCGAACTTTAACAACATTTTCGGCAAATGATAATGATGATACTCTTTTATAACTTATATCTTTTATATCATTGGTAACTGAAGTTTCTAAATGATGTCTAAACCAATAATCTTTACTGGCAATTTTTTGTACCCTAAATAAATTTGAGCTAATCAAACCATAATTTTCTGGATTCATTAAATCAATTTCTTTCGGATTAAAGCCTGTTTTTTCATTGGGAAACACAAAATATTCATTCTGTTTCAAACTGAAGAGAAACTTCCAGCCTTCGTCTTGTTTATATTTCTTGTCAATAATCGGTAAACCCATATTGGCTCTCTTAACTGTCTCAAAAAATGAAACTACATTTTCCTGTAAATTTCCACTTGCATCTCGATAAATTGCTACGTGGTGGTTATTTCCCGTATTTACAAAATCTACAGCTCGCTTTTTGCCATTTTTATCACATTTGTTATGCAATGCTTCGGCATTATTTAACCCTATAATGGTCACACACTTTATAGAAATTCCTTTTTCTTTATTTAACCATATTGGATTTTTGTCTATATCAGTGAAAGCATTTTTCATATCTCCTTTAAAATCATTCAAACGTTTCTTTAGTATGTGTTTAATTTTAACATCAATTACCTTATCTATGTTCAAATCCGAAGAAATTTTTTTGCGGATTGTGTATATTGTTTCAAACGACAAGGTCTTTACTTTTTCAGGTACTTTCAACGTATGTAATTCATTCAACCAAATTGGTTTTTTCTCCAAATTATTTTTACCTGTAAATGCTTTTTTTGGATCATTCCCATTTTCACGTAAACGCTTTAATAGGGCATCTTTATATGCAGATTTAGTGACTGTCAAAATTTTTGCTTCATCAAATTTTGCATTTACAACTTCTTCTTTTACTACACATTGCCTTTGACTACCATAAATGGTTTCCATATGTAGTTGTCCTCGTGGAGTTTGTTGTATTTTTTTATTCGTTTCATTTTTTTTCTTTATTTTATTTACGTTTTTCGTAACCACCTTGTTTTTTGTTTTAATAGAAATCAAAATATTTTCTAAATGTTTTTTAGATTCTGTCCTGAATTCGTCTAAAGGCATTGGTGGTTTAAATCTTAATTTACCTTTTCTATCCTTATACAATTCTTTTCGTTCAATACCCAAAACATCTCTTGTCTTCAATATAATATCTTCCGAAGTTATTGTAAAATTATCTTGTTCTTCTTTTTCAGTATTGGAAATATTCTGATCTTCGTTTATTCTTTTGGCATTGAGATTGTTGAGGTATTGAATGAATTGTCGTTTTGTAAATGCCACTGTTAAAGCATCCATCGCGTGATGGCGATGATCATTTCGTTTTGTCCAATTTTTGATTTTACGAATTTTATGACCTTCTTCATTTATAAATTCTTCAGTCAAACCAAGATTTTTGTATTTATCCCAATTTAATTCTTTCATAACATCTACCAACTGCCAATCTTCTCGTAGTCTTTCTGTTATTGAACCAGTTGTACTGATAACAAATTTTACCAAGTCACCGAGCATTGTTTTAGCATATTTGGTAATGTATTGAGTGTTTGCCAAATCACGATTGATAAAACCATCGGGAATATTTTTACCCTGCATTTTGAGCTTGTTATATTTGGCTCGTGAAATAATTTTTCGTTCAAATAAATCTTCAATTTTGCTCAAATAATTTTCTAAAGTGTCTTCACCATATTTTTCTTTTACAAAATCATAGGCGGTCAAATTTCCTTTTTCACTATTTACAATTCTTAATTCCAAAGTTTTATTAGAAAAAGAATCATCAAATAATCTTGATTGTGGAATGATATGCTCAACATCAAAATCTCCGCTAAAAAGATTTTCTTGTGAAATATAAGTATTAGAATAAAGTGTTTTATAACCGTTACCTTCTAATTCCTTGTAAAGTTTATAACGAATTATATCATTACGACTTACATAAGAAAGATTGAAAGGTGATTTTGTCAAAATTTCTCTATATTGCTCGTGTAATTTTGTTGTTTCAGTAATAGATTTTGTTAATTCTTCACGTTCTTTTGCATTTTTCTTTAGTTCGCGAGCCAATTCAATGCGTATTTCATTCGGTTTTCCGTATGTGTCAATAATTCCATTTACTATATGAATCATCTGATTGAGGATTTTTTCAACCACAGGATTTCGCAGAGAATTTTTTGGTAAAATATCAAGTTTATTTTTTAAAACTTTATTTTCAATTTGTTCTTTAGTTAAAGAATTTTTTGAAAAAATATAACCAGCAAGTTCACACGCTTTATCATATTGATTGCCCTGTTTCAAATGAGGTAATATTTTCTTTATTGCTTTCGAACTTAAAGAACCATAATCATCTTGGAAAGTTAAATTTGATAGTTTTTTAGTTATATCTGTAGGATAACCATATTTCTCCGTTATTTTTTCTGCTAAATTTTTATTTTCTCCCTCCCAAGAATAAAGCAAATGCCAAAGTTCATTCAAATTTTCATCCGTTAAATTTTCACCTAAAACTTCATATATTTTCGCTCTGGTTTTATTGCCTTCTATTTTCTCTTCATAATTCAATAGCGAATAATTTTTTGCTTTCTTTTCAAATAAAATTTCTAACGCTTCTTTTGGAGTTAAACTTTCTGTGATTTGTAGTTTTGCAAATAATTTCTCCTTTTCACATTGTTCCAATAATGTAACTTCACCTTCATCTGTACTTTTATCTGCAATTTCAATATTATTTAAAATCTGCCAAATCTTAAACTCCTGAAATAATGGCGAAGAACGTGGAATAACTTTCAAACCAACAGTAATGACTTTCTTTTTGCCGTCAATTGTGACTTCTTTTTTATGATTTTCAAATTCGCAAAAACTGATCAAACCTTTTTGGCTTTTTAATCTACGTTGATAAAAAATCACAACATCACGAATTTCACTTTTCAATTCATCTGTCAATTCCTTGTGAAATTTGGACTGTGTTTCCCAAATTGTGTTAAACTCATCTAAATAATCTTGACGGTAAAAAACCATATTCCGCAAACTTGCATTTGGATTCTTATTTAAAACTGCCATTTGGTATTGCCCAACAGTTTGTTTGTTGAAATAGAGTTCCTTGCTCCGGTCGCTGATAGCCCCTAAATAACCACTAGAACCGTTAATTTGCGAGTTAATCTTTTGCAAAACTATAGCTAAACTTTCCATCTCCATTTTTTCGAATAGAGCTTTGGCTCGCCAAGCAAAATTCTCTTTTCTTTGTTCTTCACCTTTGGTTGTTCTGGGAATTCCTTTAATATCAAATGGTTCTTTGCAAATAGCCCATGTTTGTTTTTCATTCTTTTCATGTAATTTATCTTTCAATTCATCTGTCAAAATTTCAGGATAAAATTCTTTTTGTTTTTTCCAAATTTTGTCAAATTCTGTTTGTAAATCTGAACGATAAAAATCAGGAAGATGTTTATTACCTTTTTCCAAAAGCTGAAGACAGTACTGTCCTGGTGTAATACTTTCATCATATAGTTTTTTTGCAACTTCCATTCCATCGATCAAAGCTCCATCTTCATCTTTATTCTTTGCCTTGCGGCTACTTTTGTAGCCACGCTTTTTATTTATCATCAATAATACGCGAGCAAATTGTTCCAACGTTATCTCTTCTGTAGCGGCTTTAGCTCTTAAACGAAGTGTTTCAAAATGTTCCCAATTAGCTGTATATTTTGGATTTTTTGGTTTAGCACTACCATTTTCTGATAAAAAACTTTCATCTGAAATAAACCCGTATTCTTTCAGCAGTTCTATCAAATTTTTACGGCGAAGCTTGTAACGTTGCAAGTTACGGCGCATACTGCGTTTAAGAGTTCTTTCAGCATTGGTTGTAATACTTTTTCCTTTTTCAAAATTAGTTAACTCATCTACGGTTAATGGGTTTACCCGCACACCTAACCGAATAATTGAGGATTTTTCCTCATCATTTTCCGCTTCATTCACCAATGCCCACCCAATGCTATTGGTTCCCAAATCAAGTCCTAATATTTTTTTCATATAGACAAAATAGAAATCTATCTTACCCCCATGACCCTCCTAACTGAACAATCCCTCGAAGGCTTCCTAAGTGCCGTCTTCGAAGCATTCAGGCTAAAACTCCCAGTACAAAGAATTGTCGCAGAAGAAGTTCATATTCCGCAAATGTTCGAAGACACTCACTCAATTACAACAAACCCAGAAAATGCAGCAAGAGTCTGGAAAGGCATCCAAAAAAATGCTGGCAAAAATACCGCATTTATGATACAAGCGGCTTATCTTTCTGAACTACCGGAAATGGAAATTTCATTGTGGGAATATGTAAAGGGAATTTTCACAAATCCAGAAAATGCGCAAAATACGCTTGAACCGCATACACACGCGGTTTTTCAAACAGCGAACAAAGTTAGAAAAGAAGCTCACGATATGAAAGGATTTGTGCGTTTTCAAAAAGCGGAAAATGACTTGATGGTGGGGGTGATTGAACCTACTTATAATATTGTAAATTTACTCGCAGAGCATTTTGCAAACAGATTTCCAAATATGCAATGGATGATTGTTGATGTAAAAAGAGGGCTTGGCATTCATTATGATGGCATGGATGTTTACGAAATATGCGGCAATGCTGCGGAGATTCCTAAAATAGATGATGAATTTTCTGCTCTTTGGAAGGGTTATTATAAATCTGCCAATATAAAAGAGAGAAAAAATCCACGGCTCCAAAGGCGATGTTTGCCCGTTAAATATTGGAAGCATTTAACAGAGATGGGTGGGTAGTTTTAAATATCCTTTACCTTCAATACATTGTAAGAAATATCATGGTCAAATACATCTGTATTCTCTATTTTTTTTAAATATTTTACTAATATAATGGTAATAGGCAATACAATAATTTCGTAAAGAGATTTTAGAAAAATTTGCGTGATAATCATTAAAAATAAATATTTCATAGCTAGCATTCCTGCAAAAGCTATTGGGAAAAAAATAATTGAATCTGCTGCCTCGCCAAATAATGTTGAAACTATAGCTCTAAATGAAAAATACTTTCCTTTATGATATATTTTCATCTTGCTCATAACATAAGCATTTAAAAATGAACCCACTAAAAAAGCTAGAACGCTAGCAAAAGCAATTCTTGGAGCCAATCTAAAAACAAAATTAAAACTAGATTCACCAGTCCAAAAATCAGGCGAAGGACAAAGAACAACTAATTGAGCAAAAGCCAACACAAAAAAATTAGCTGCAAATCCAATCCAAATAATCATACGAGTTTTTTTATATCCCCATACTTCAACTATACAATCATTTATGATATACGATATTGGAAATACAAGCATACCGCCTGTAATTGTAGTGATGTCTCCTAATTTAATAACTTTGGTACTTAATAAATTAGAGGTAATCAGGCAAACACTGAAAAGAATGCCTAATAACATAAATGGAACGGTTACAGTTTTATTCATGGGTCTAATGTAGAAAAATGCTCCTCCAACAACCCTCTATCCAACTCAAACATACCCGATAAAACTTCTATCTTATCCTTTCTCTCAAGTTTTCTCTGAGTTGAACCAGTTGGAGTTCTTATCAAAAGTTTTCCATTTTGGTAATAATATTGAGTTGCAGTTTTTCTATCCAGTTTGTTGAATACCAAATATTTCATCGATTCACCCGTGTAGCTCTCTTCCCACGCTACGTTGAATTCTTCCATTGAGCAGCCTTTGAGCGGAAAGTAAAAACGGAATTTTGCCGCCTCGTTTGCAACACCTGTCCAAAGGCAGAGATTTTCGCCATCTCTTTCAAGACGTACCCAGTTTGGTTGCAAGGGAAATGTAGCCTTGTTTTGCTGCGGAATATTTGGTGGTATGGGCAGGGGGTCAAAAATCAAATATCCTGGGTCTAAAAAAAGCTCAACTCCATTATCAACAATGCTAAGTGCGCAATGCGCATTTTTTATGTGTTTTTTATGACCGAGCAAAAGTTTGGGAGAATATCCCAATTTCACAAGTTCACCATGCAAACGCATTGTCAATCCAAAACATGTGTTTCCGCCTTCTTCGTGGGTTCTGAGAATTTTCGTCAAATTCTCATAAATCCAAAGCGAAGATTTATTGCATAGCGAAAGCAGCGGATGCACTTTTTTAACCCAAAATATTCTTTACCTTCTTTAACATCTCTGCAAAATCTTCATCTTCTTTTCCAAGAAGTTCGGCTAGCTTCTTTATCATCTCTTCGTCTTTTATTTCGGGCTTGTTCAGAATCTCAACAATCTCGTTCACTCCTTCGTAATCCAAAGGATCTCCGTCTGCATCTATGTCTTTCCAACCAAGAGCTTTAGCTATATTCACTATTGCATCTTTCTCGTCTTTGGATTTCATAATGCTCGCTATTTTCTTCATAACATCATCAGATATCTTATGATCAGGATTACTTGAAGCACCGCTCGCCTTTTTGGAATCTTCTTCCACGCTTACCAAATATCCAAGCCCGTATTGCAGTCCGCCTATAGTTAAACCAGCTCCGCTTGAGCTAAAGCTAACTCCGCTCACCGTGCCATCTTGATAAGCATAACCTGCGTTTTTCATGCCAGAGGCATCAAAAACTTCAACGGAGTATTGGCCCGCTAGTACGGCATTCTTGGTTTCCGTGTCTTTGCCATCCCATTTTATCTTTGCATCGCCACCTTTGCTGCTTTCAACTCCAACTTCTAATTCAGCAACAGTTTTTCCTTCTTTATCTTTAATCACAACAGTTCCAGTTTTATTTCCTTCAAGCAAATGAATATTAAATTCCCTTCCACCGCTTTTATAGTCAAAAGCAGCTTCCATAACACGAACATCCTTGCCTAAAAGCGGAGTTGCACTGGCGTTGGTTATGCTCTGTGCCTGTAAAGTCTGCATTTCCATAAATGCCTGCATACTGCTCGCGAGGGTAGAAATTGCCTGCGTAGAATTTTGCGTGAATTCAAGCTGCGAGAATTGAGCGAGCTGCGAAACAAACTGAGTATCTTCTGCTGGATTAAGTGGGTCTTGATATTTTAACTGTGCAACGAGCAAATTCAAAAACGAATCTTTGCCCATCTCATCTTTTGAGGCTTTAAATAGCTTGGTGTCTCCTTCGCTAACAACTTTCTCGCCGCCAGAGGCAGAAGCAGATACCTTGCGAACCTCCGGTTTGTGCTCAAGGTCAAATAAACTATTGTAACCAGTAACAGCAGCCATAAAGCCTCCTTATGCTAAATATTCCATTGTGTTGTAACCCAGTCGCCTGCCCGTATCGGAATCTACATCTTTTTTTACCGAAACCGCCAAGTGCATTTCTTTGTTGCGATGGTGGTGCTTGCCATTGCCATGTCTTTCGTGCTGTTCATGTTTCTCTGCCAAAGAAAAAGCATCTTGCCTGTCTCTTTGCTCAACAGAAACTTCCAGCCTCTCTAAATTTATTCCCTGCTTTTCCAAACCCTCGCGCAAAAGCCCAATATGGCTTTCTAATGCTGCCTGAGCCGTTATGCTTTCAACACGTGCGTGAATTTGCATTTCTCCGTTATTCAAAACAATGCGTAAATTCATTTGCCCCAAATGCTCAGGACGGAGCTGCATTGTAAGTTTTTGTTCTCCTGTGGGAGTTGTTATAAACTTCGCTTGCGATACAACTTGGCGAACAACTTCAAATTCATGTATTCTCTCTTGCATTCTGTGCGAATTTGCCACGGGAATGCTTTGCAGTTTTTCACCTGTTTTTGGATTAACCGTTTCTATCTTTAAATCGCCAGCTTCCCAAACAGCACGAACTTCAACTTCTACCTTTGCATGTTTAAAATCTATCTTCTCGCCGCTTGCGATTGCGCTTGTATTTGTACTCGTACTCGTACTTGTACTCGTACTTATGCTTTTTGACTCAACAATTTCTTTGATTTTCGAAAATATGTTTTCTTTTTCAACTTTATTTTCGCTTTCAAAATTTGTCCAAATTTTTTCCAAAACATTACTCTTAATAAAAACAGGTTCTGTTTTTTCAGCATCGTTTTTCTCGCTTTTAGAAATTGGCTCAATTGGAGAACTGCTCTCATCATCTATTGCGGGAATTTTTACAATATTTTTCAAATCTTGTTCATTTATCAAGCCTTTTTCCAGCAAGTTATTTATCAGTTCGTGAAATTTAGCCTTATCTTTAGGCTGAATTCCCGTTTCCATTTCCATGCTAATAACGCGCAGTTCTTCTAGCAATGGTTCATTTTGTTCGGTTTGCACAACCTGCCTTGGTTGTTCCATAGACTCTGCAGATATGGGTTGCTCAGCTTGTTTGGGTTGTGGTTGTTCGGCTTGCGAAAATTTTTCTACCTGCCTGAAAACTTCAGTTTGCCAAGGTTGTTCTATATGCCTTGGCTGTTTGGGTTGTTCAGTTTGCTCGGTATGTTCAACTTGGCTGTATAGTTCCGTTCTAATGGGTTGTTCAGTTTGCCTAGGTTGTTCTACCTGCCTTGGCTGTTTGGGTTGTTCAATTTGCTCGGTACGTTCAACTTGGCTTGGTTCTTTAACCTGAACAGGTCGTTCTGCTCGCCAGAATTGTTCCGTTTGCCTAGGTTGCTCACCTTGCCTTTGCGGTTCTACTTGTTTCGGTTGCTCTGCTTGCTTTGGCTGCTCAACTTTACTTGGTTGCTCAATTTGACTTGGTTCTTCTATAGGCGAGTACAGAACAATCCGTTCTGGGTCAATTTCTTCAACATTTTCAAGTTTTTCAATCAATTTCACCGCTTCTTTTTTAAGCTCTCCAAAAAGTTCTGGCAAAGAAGATTCTTCGGGATTTTTCAAAGCAGTTTCATATTCTTGCGGGGTTATCATTCCAGTCTTCAATAAATCCGTTATCAAATTCAAAAATTTTTCCCTGTCTAAATTATCTTTATTTTCATATTCTCGCACATCACTGACTTGCAAATCTCTGTCTTGCTCATCAACTGGGGCTTTTGTTATCTGTTTTATTGCTATATCAAGCCTTTCCAGAAGAGATACCGTTAATTTTTCAAAAGCATTCTTATCCAAATCAAGGGTATCTGCATGCACAGAAAGGGTGCCTTTTTCAAGTAAATTTACTATGCGCTCATAAGCCTCTGTCCCAGCATCTTCACCGAGTATTTGCTGCAATTGCATTAACACTTCGCTTTTGTCAAAATCCTGAAAAGTAAAATCTAAGGGCACAGGCTGTTCCACTAAATTTTCTGAATCACTGCTTATTGCTGGAAACTCAGACATAACATCTGGTATAACATTATTTATAATGTCTCCAGACATAGCACTTAATATGTCTTCAAAATTGCCAGAAGCAATTTGGCAAGAGCCAAAAAAAGAACCTGGACCCGAAATTTGAGCCGCAACAGGAGCCGGTATTATAGAAACGCTATTCATAATTTGTCCTTCCAACCTAAAATTTTTGTAACCGAAGCAGCCCTTTTAGAGTTAAGAGCTCCTATTGCTGCCAAAAGTTTACCCTGCGAGCGTGAATCTGGAATCTTTTTCAATATGCGCGCAACGGAATTATCATCTAAATTCATTAAAATAGGTGCTGCCTCAACCGGTTTCATAGCAGCATAAACCTGTGCCAATTCTTCAATTTTTTGATTGGTGAGAACATCAGACTCCCCTACTTTTTTGTTTATTTCTTCTCTATCTTGGCTCATTTTTGCCAAATTTTGGCTAGTTTCCAGCTTTAAAAGCTCCAAACGGGAGAGTTCTTCCTTTAATTGTAGCTGTTTTTCCTCTAATTCCGCAGCCAATTTGCGATTTGCCTCGTAAAGTTTGCTCTGTTCCAAGTCTTGTGCTTCTTGGTCGGGCGAATTCCTTTCCAAATAGCCGGCAATCATCTTTTTGACTTCCACATTCAAAGCACCCACTTCCAGCCTCGCCATACCGCTAGCAAGCAACACGGCAAAGAAAATCACCGGAAAAAGCAGCAACGATGCAATGCCCACGCCTATTAAATCTCTAGCACGTATATCCATACAGAACATATATGCAAAATTTGTGCCAAGTTTTAGAAAGAATTTCGGGGGTACCCTACAATTCCGGCAATTCTTTGAGCAAATCCTTTAAAAAATTGTCATCGCCATGTGGGAGCACAAGGTCTTCTTCAGGGCTTGCCCAAGGCTCTCCGGCTTTGAGCGGGTAAATTGAACCAGCAGTCAGACGTCCATCCCCATTAAAATCTCTAAAATAAAGCAGGTTATAAATACCTTCCAGCAAACCTTTTATTTCAAAATTCCCCGAATCATCGCACCTTGTCTGCCACTGCCTGCCCAAAGACCTAGAGTGCCTGGAGTGTTTTGATTTGGCTGCACCTATTATTTCTTGCAAAACAACCACCGTCTCATCATCGCCACCCGGTATTTCCCCTTTCAAAGAGGCCATTTTCAATTTTGAAATAGTGTTGAATTGGGTCAAAATTTTTTCCTTGAACAAGGTATCAACAACAGAATCCTTTTCCACCTGCACAAACTTGATTTTTGAATCTGTTCCCCAAGCGGTATCTGCCAAAATTTCCAGATTAGCAGCATCAAGTTGTTTCACCTCAATTTTAACGCTATCTTCATTTACATAAAGGCGAAATTTCAAACTATCTGCTGAAATTGGATGGTTGTAATACAGTCTTATGGGCAAATCTGGCAAAACATCAGAAGCTCCTTTTGCCGGTTCCATTTTGGAAATAAATGTGGGCGTAATTTCTTTTTCTGGGATTTTTTTAAACTTGAATTTTGTAGAACTCTGCGCAGTGTCCAATTGCCTTCCAAGAGAATCTTTCGCATAAAGGCAACGCGCTGTGTAAAGCGAATCATTTTTTAAGTTATCAATTAAAAACACGGTGTTTTGGCTGTTTGCTTCAACATAAAAATCAGAGGGGAAAATAGTATCTTTGCCGCTTAAAACAAAACAATTGTTTTTTTCTTTAAACAGAGAATCTAAAACTGTATTTCTGGAAAATGAAAACTCAATTTCCCTATTTCCTCTTTGACTAACAGCTTCCAAACTAAACGAAGATGTATCTAAATCTCCAAGAGAAAACTTAAGCAATGGCATAGTTTTACCTTTTTTTGGTTCGGTTAATTTAAACGGAAAATCTGCAATGCCTGCAATTTCACTTGCCGCATCTAATTTTTGATTGTTGTTTTCGTCTAAAAAGGCTACGGCTAAATACGAACCGGCTTGCATTCCCTGTAAAACTCCGTTTCCAAGGCTATCTGTTTGAGCAATATATAGGGGAATCTCTTTTATGATACGCGGAATGGTATCGGCTTCTGCTTTTAAGGTTGAATCCCTGAATTTCTCCAAATAACCTTTGTGCAAGCGAGCTGCGCCAAAGGGATAAAAAGCAACAACGGGGAATTTCTTTTTCTTAATCAAAGAATCTTGGAGCAGCACAGAAAAATTCGCTTTGAGGCTATCCAAGAAACTTCCGGTTGAAAACAAAATTTGGAATGGCTTTTCCAACGGATTACCCTGCAAATCTCTTATGGCATTTGTAACTGTTAGGTTATAGGTTGTGTTGGAATCCAAAGGTTCGGTGGAATAAATGCGCAACTTGTCGCCATTTGCTTCTATACGCAGCTTGCCAGAAATAGGAGGCGAAATTGCAACCGCTCCATTTGGCGGTTTTTGAACTATCCACTCATCAAATTGCAGTGTTAAATCCAAATTCACGCTTTGATTTACGGAATTTAGAGCAAGCGTTGAGCCGCTAACTCTGGGTGGCAATTTGTCTTCGGGACCTCCAGAGGGCGGAGCCACGGAGGCACATGTCTGAACCAGAATGGCCAGAATTAACAGGATTAACAGAATGGTATAGTTATTTTTCATTTTCCACCTTGTCTATTAGTAAGACGAACTCGCCTTTTGGGGTACGGTTTTTGTAGTGTTCTAGGAGTTCGGTGGGGGTGCCTGTTAGGTGTTCTTCAAATTTTTTTGTTAGTTCTCGCATTAAGGCTACATTTACTTCGCCGTAAACTTTTTTTATTTCTCCCAAAAATTTCACAAGATTGTGCGGACTAGCATAAAATATAAGGGTGCTGTTTCCATCGTTTTTCAATTTTTGCAGCAAATGCTCCCTTTGGGCGCTTTTTTTGGGCGAAAAATTTTCAAAGCGAAATCTGTCTGTTGCAAATCCACTTGCAACCAGAGCTGTTAATAGGGCATTTGCCCCAGGCACCGCTCTAACTGGAATATGCTCTACCCTGCAAGCTCTCACCAAATTAAACGCCGGATCTGCAATTCCAGGTGTTCCAGCATCGCTCACAAGGGCTATATCTCCGTCTTTTTTCAAATATTCAATATATTTTGGCGTAACCTGTTCCTTGTTAAAATCGTGATAGCTTTCCATTTTAGTAGGTATTCCATAATGTTCAAGCAAAACCCGACTATGCCGCGTATCTTCTGCCAAAATAAGCGAAACTTCCTTTAAAATACGCACCGCTCTGAATGTTATATCTTCCAAATTGCCTATAGGCGTACTCACTATATAAAGCGTGTTCATTGCTCCTTGGTCTTAAATATAGTAAAAACGCAAAATTGGCAACCCGACCTGCCAATCCCCAACGCTTGTGCAGAAGAACTGCATAAGGTGTTAACATATTGGGCTAAAGGAAGGCGGGTTGCATCCCTGCTTGCACAGGGACACCAAGCAGCTTTTGGCTAGGCAGGGCAATGGAGTAATAAGGAAACCATTGTGTGCTTAGTTAAGACTGTTTGGTCTTTTTATTTATCTCAAATAACCGAACTGCGGAGTTAAAGAACCGCAATTACCGACAGCGACTTTGCCCTTGACATCACCACCACTAATTTTTATTGTAGTTGCTTTTATACTATCCCTATTGAAATTAGCTAGCCATACACTATCTTTGGTACAATTATTTAGAGGAACTAGATTTTTTGCTTGCCAAGTTGATATTTTGGTGGTATCATTCGAGTAAGCTACTCCGTCCCCAGCAGTAGTAGATTCATAATAAAAATTTGATGTTTTACTTTCCTCACTTTTTTTGCCAACAACGGTGTCTCCGGGCGGAGTATAGCCAATAGCCCTAAAACTTCCAGCTACACCGTTTTCCGTAACAAATGCTTGTTCCAACTTGCTCCAAGTGCCAACTGCGGGACCAACTTCGCTGGCTTTTGCTTTTGCGGTCATACCGAACAGCTTTGGAATGGCTATTGCGGCGAGAATACCGATGATCACAATAACAACCATCAGCTCGATAAGGGTGAACCCTTTTTTAAGTTTTTGAGTAGACATAAAGTCCTCCATATTGAACGAGCCTACTCTTTTCCACGGTTTTCGGCATTCCCGCATTGCATTTTAAGGTTCCTTTAAATGCAACGTTTTTGCCCTTACAAACAAGCTGATTTTTTTGCAGAAAACGACATAATTTTGACAAAAGTAGGCGAAAAATGACAAAAAATTGACAAAAGTGGCTTAAAAATGGTCACGGAGGTGAAAAATAATGTATATTAATAGTGTTGCGTTTTAAGGAAGGTTAAAATGCAATGGTTTTTCTAAATTATTCCCGTAAATGATAAAAGTTGCCATTCCAAATAAAGGCGTGCTTTCGGAGCCTGCGCTGGATTTGCTAAAGGCTTGTGGATACAAGGTTAGCAAAGTTATTAAAACGCTCAGTTCGGTAGATGCCGCAAATGGCATTGAATTTTATTTTTTGCGACCTAGCGATATTCCAATGTATGTTGGCAAAGGCATAATAGATGCTGGCATAACTGGCGTGGATTTTTGCGTAGAAGCACAAAGTCCTGCTATAAAAATACTTGACTTGCCTTTTGGTGGAAGCAAACACTGCGCTGCTGTTCCAGAGCATAGTAGCTATCAAAAATTGAGTGATATTGAAAATTTGCGGATAGCAACCAGCTTTCCAAACATTGTTCGCAATTATTTCAAAAAACCTAATATGGAACTCGTTGAGCTGGAAGGCGCGGTTGAAATATCTGTGGGGCTTGATGTTGCAGATGCAGTTGTTGATGTTGTGGATACGGGAACAACCCTAAAACAAGCAGGGCTTCGCATTTTGGGAGAACCTCTGTTTTTGAGCAATGCAGCACTATTTGCTCACCCAAACCGCCAAGAATACCTAGAAGTTCGCACACTTACTCGGCGCATAGAAGGCAAATTGGTGGCTATGAGCTATAAAATGGTTGAATACGATGTTCCTTCAGAACTATTGGAAAAAGCCTGTTCCATAACGCCCGGCATCGAATCGCCAACTGTGGCACCTTTGCAAAATAAAAATTGGTATTCAGTAAAAGCAATGGTGAAAAGCGAAGAATCAAATTCAATAATGGACAAACTTCAAGATATTGGCTGCAAAGGAATTTTGCTATTCAACATTGAAAGCGCACGAGTTTAACGCTTACATTGATAGTATAAACCGCCCGCGTGAGACATCATCTCAAAATTCTCGCTAAGCCCCCTGAGCGTTTCCACCGCGCCAATAATCAGAAATCCGTTTGGAGAAAGAATTCTTGCAAGCCTGCTGTACAAACCCTTTTTGAACTCATCGCTAAAATAAATAGCCACATAACGCATAAATACCAAATCAAAATGAGGCTCCAAAATAATGGGATTATCTTGCAAATTAAATTTTTGGAATTTAACCATGCTTTTAATTTCTTGATTAATAGTATAACTGTTAGTAGATTCCTTCGTAAAATATCTGTTCAGTTGCTCCTGACTAATTCCCCTGCTCATGGCAATGGAATCATAAGTGCCTGCCTTGGCTTTTTCAATACAAGAATCGGAAATATCTGTTGCTAGTATATGCACCATTTCTTTTTTAATTATATTTTGTCCCATACAAAAATCACGCACGGTAATAGCTATGCTATATGGTTCCTGACCTGTACTGCTCGCCGCACTCCAAATTTTAATTGAATTTTTTTTTCCGTCTTTGACAGCTTGAACAAAACTTGGCAAGATTTTCTCTTTCAAAATAGCATAAGGATGAGCATCTCTGAACCACAACGTTTCGTTTGTGGTCATAATATCTATCAGCTTGTTATCAAGTTCCTCGTGCTGCGCACCTTTAAGTATATAATAAAACTCGGAAAAATCTTTGCACTTATAAGATTCTATAATAGAAGCCAATCTATTTTCAAGCAAATACGCTTTATCTTCATTTAAACAAATACCGCTCCGTTCTTCCAGATAATCTCGAAGGAGTTTGAATTCGGTAAGCGTTATTTTCATAAAAATAGCCCCTTTCGGGGCTTTGAAAAAATTTTAAGTTTATTCCGTGAAATTAAATGGTATGGTCGGAGTAGTGTTGCCACTCTTTATAACCTTCCATTTCCAAGTTGCCACCATATTCTTAACAGCGGTATCAAACTCGCCATAGCCTGTTGTGGAAGACACAATGCTAATGCTAACAATATCGCCACCGGGAGCAATGGTGAATTTGAGAGTAACCTTGCCGCTAAAGCCCGGTTTCAACTTCAAATACTTGTTATAGATGTTTCTTAAACCTGGCATACGGGCATTAACAACAGCCATAATTTCCGCTTTGGAGCGAGAACCATCGCCAGAACCCATATCTATATCTCTTGCGCTCGGAGCCTTTAAAGAGCCTTTGGCTTTTGTGCCAAGACCGCCTGCGCTACCACCCATCAAGCCGCCAAGCGCATCACCAATACCGCCAGAACCAAGCCTGTTGTCTAAGTTGACTTTGTATGTATAATTGACTTTTTCGTTGTATTCTAATTTTACATTAACTATTTCTCTGTTTTTGCCAATCTCAATTTTTGCGCACAAAGGCACAGAACCACTGAACGGAGTTTCCCCTGCCTGCTTGCCGTTCACGAAAACGGGTTCGCTAACTGGTTCGCCATTTTTCTCCGCGTTCAAAACCAAGCCTCCTTTTTTCAATTTTATATAAGTAGCAATATCAAAAACTTCGCGCTTATCCTTGTTTATCCCTGCATCAAAACTTAAAGTTTCATAGCACCTATGGCTGAGTTCTACCTTATATTTACCCGGTGAAAGCTTGCTTTCCAAAAAAGAAGATACCTTGCCGTTTATTGATAAACCCCATTGCTCGTCTTTGCCTATGCCATCGGAATAGGCTGGTTTTATCTCCAAAACACCGAAATTCGCTTTTAGCCTGATGCTTATGTTCTGGTTGTTCTGTTTTATGAAAACCGTGGTGTCTGCCCTCTCGTACTGCTCCAATGCCGCCACTATGCGAACATTGCCTTCCGCAAGCGTTAATTTGCAAGGCGTTTTGGTGCAGCGAGAATCGGGCACTCCGTTAAAACTTACGACCGCTCCTTCTGGCTCTGTAGCTATACTTGCCAAGTAACTTTTTCTGCCTTCAAACTCATAATCTCTGCCTGTGGATTGTACGCCGCTAATGCCACCAGCAACAACAGGAGCAACGGGAGTAGTTTTTGAACCGCCAGAGGCACCAGGCATTTTGCCAAACATTTGTGGTGCTTTTTCATCTATAACAGCCTCCAAACCAGATACGTCTTTCGCTTTACCAGTGAAGGAAACAAGCAAATTGCCTCTTGCGCTATGATACAATTCCATACTTATTGTAAAATTGCCGTCAAAACGACCTAGCCTTGCCTGACCGATATACTCAGCACTTATTTTCCTGCCAATTTCAGCCATGCACGTCGCCTCTTTGCATACTTTTCGGGCGTTCTCCTTTGAACCCATCTTGTCTATTATGCTCTGCGTGGTCATAACAAAGTATTTATCTTCGGGCAGCATATTCCCAGCTATTTCACGCAACCTATCGGTCAAATAGGTCAAATCCGTAAATTCCAGCGATGGCTCGCCGTTATCCTCCGTATTCAATATCGCAACACGTTTCTGCTCTTGTGCGTGGATAGCAAGGGTAAGAAATAGTAAAATAAACACTCTTTTGCAGCTGAGGGACATATCTATTTGTAATGTAGAAATTCCACAATAACTTTTAAAAATTTTTCGCCATACCTTTCCAGCTTTACTTTGCCAACACCAGATACCTTCAAAAATTCCTCGTCTGTCGTGGGAACTTTCATACACATATCTATCAAAGCACTGTCTGGGAAAATTACGAATGCTGGAACATTTTGTTCTTTTGCTATTGCCAGTCTTAGTTCTCTCAAAACAGCAAATAGTCTGTTGTCAACTGGTCTGGTTTGTTTTTTATTGGTTGCAATTTCTGGAGCTTGCTTTTCTTTTACCAATTTCATCTGCACGGTTTTTCCGTTTCGCAAAATTTCGCTTGCGCGATTTCCCAATCTTAACACGGGATATTCGTCATCTGTTTTTAAAAGATAATCGTTCAAAATTAACTGGTTGATCATCTCGTACAATTGTTTTTCGCTTTTTTCGCTTATGCCATAAGTTGAGAGTTTATCAAGCTGCAAACGCAGCACTTTTTCGCTTTTGCTGCCTCTAAGCACATCTATTAGCATTTTCTGTCCATATCTCTCCTTCATCCTCGCTACGCAAGAGAGAATTTTTTGCGCTTCAACCGTTATATCAACCATTTCAAAATTCGTATCGCAATTACCGCAGTTGCCGCAATAATTCGGTGGATTTTCTCCAAAATATTTAAGAATATATCCACGCAGGCAATCATTTACGGAACAGTAAAATGTCATTTCTCGCAACCGCTTGCGGTCTCGCTCTTTTAGCAATTCTTCTGTTTCTTTGTCGGGATATTGCACATCGCGAGCATTTTCAATGAGCCACATATTCGTGCGCACATCTTGCCCGCTGTAAAGCAAAATGCAATCTGCTGGTCCGCCATCGCGCCCTGCACGTCCGGCTTCTTGATAGTAGCTTTCCATATCTTTGGGCATATTGTAATGCACCACAAAAGATACATTTGATTTATCTATTCCCATGCCAAAAGCATTTGTTGCAACCATTATCTGCACACGGTCGTATAAAAAATCATCTTGATTATCGTGCCGCTCATCATCGGCAAGTCCGGCGTGATAGCGCGATGCGCTATACCCTTCTGTTTTCAATTTTTCGCAAACCTCTTCAACCGCAGCGCGAGTGGAACAATAAACAATTCCGCTTCGTTCTTTTTGAATGTTGAGGAATGTGGTAAGTGCTGCATATTTGTCTTTGGTTTTTTGTACTTCAAAATATAGATTCTCTCTATTAAAACCCGTAACCAAAACAATGGGGTCATTTAACCCGAGCAAAGCAACTATATCCTCTCTAACTTTCGCCGTCGCTGTTGCCGTAAAAGCCGATAAAATTGGGCGTTTGGGCAAACTTGCAACAAATTCCGGTATCTTTGAATAGCTTGGGCGAAAATCCTGCCCCCATTGCGATATGCAGTGAGCTTCATCAACGGTTAGCATAGAAAGTTTGGCAGTTTGCGCAAAGCTCAAAAAATCGGAAGCAAGCAATCTTTCGGGAGCAACGTAAATCAGTTTGTATGCCCCCTCCCGTGCCTTTTGCAATGCTTTGTCTATTTGCAATCCGCTAAGCGAAGAATTGATAAAAGCCGCCGGAATACCCGACTGTGTGAGTGCGTTCACTTGGTCTTTCATCAACGAAATGAGCGGCGACACAATAATGGCAACCCCATCCATCATAAGCGCAGGTATCTGAAAACAAACAGATTTTCCCGCTCCGGTGGGCATAACTCCCAAAACATCCCTGCCAGCAACCACGCCGTCAATAAGAGTTTCCTGCCCGCTGCGAAAACTGTCATATCCAAAATACTGCTTTAAGGTTTCAAGTTTAGTCATATATAGCAAACGCAAAAACTATGCCATTAACAAAAACTACAAATTTGGCTTGGATTTGCGGTTTTAAAGTGTCCAAAAAGTGTTTAAACAATGTTTAAACAGATTTTGGACAATTTTTTATTTTATATATGATGCACATTTACCTACTTTTTGGAATACTCGTGAGCAATGTTATAGCCCAAACGATAATCTCTCCCTTTGATTCAGCGGTGAGCATAAATGGTCGCTTTGCAAAAGAAGCGGATATTGCCAGAGCTTCATTTTCTGGCGTTGAATTCATCATTGCTTTTGAAGGAACAGAGGCAAGCATTTTGCTAAAAAGCCCCGGCAATGTGTTTAGCGTAACTTTGGACGGCAAGCAAATGCCGCCTCTTGATTTATCGGCAAATGCAAACGAAAAACATCTCATAGCGAAAAATCTCGCAAAAGGGATTCATGTAATCAGCGTTGCTAAACGCACGGAATCTATACAAGGCGATGCTCTTTTCAAAGGCTTTGAAATAAAAGGCGTTCCCAAAAAAGAAGCATTGCCGCAAAAACCAAAACTCAAAATTGAATTTTTAGGTAATTCCATAACCGCAGGCTACGGAGTTTTAGATCCGGTAAAGGAACATACCTATTCTCCAAAAACTCAAGATGTATTTTCTTCCTATGCAGGAGTTGCCGCAAAGGAACTAGATGCGGAAATGCGAACCGTGGCTTTTTCGGGCAGGGGAATTTTCCGCAACAATTCAGATTCAGGAGACCGCCGCACTTTGCCGGAATTTTTTCCGTATACAAGCGTGAATTCAAAAATCCCCTGGGATTTTTCTTGGCAACCAGACATTGCCGTTATAGAGCTTGGAACAAATGATTTCGCCGTGGGCGCGCCAGATTCCGCAGGGTTTGTCAATTCAATGGTGAAGTTCGCAAAGCAGGTTAAGGAAAAATATCCCGATGCCCAAATAATCATAACAGACGGTCCTATGCTAAACGATTTTTGGCCCAAAGGAGTTCCTAGTTTAACCCTTTGCAAAAAATTTTTGGATGCTTCAAAAACCGAACTCGCAAAACAAGGCATTTCGGTTCACAGGTTCTCGTTTTCGCGTCAAGATGGTTCGCTTGGTTATGGAGCGGATTGGCATCCGAGCAAGAGGCAGGCGGAGAAAAATGGGAGGGAATTGGCGGAGTTTGTTAAACAACTATTGTAGCATCAATGACGTTAATTCATAATATCTTGCAAGCAACGGACACTGAACATGTAGTTCTTATCGTAGTTGCCCCAGTGCACGTCATCGAGGTAGTCGTACATGTCCCGGCCGTAAGCGATGTCGCTATCTTTCTCACTGGCACTCCACCAGTAGCCGTAGCCGCCGACACCGTAGAAACTGCCACCAGAAAGACCGCGGCCGCCCGGCAGGGCGGAAAAGCCATACGTGTCCTCGCCATTGTCAGGTTCAAACCATCCGCTCGTTGCCTTTAATTTTGTTCCTGCACCAGCACAATTGCTATTGTCAGTACAGCTAGGATTGACGAATTTCATCAAGACATTCCACTCCGCATTACTTGGCAAATGCCAACCGCTAGGACAAACAGTCTTTGCTGTTGCCCAATTATACAGCCTGCCGTAAATAGCACAGTTGGCTTCGTTGTTGTCATAACATTTGCTACCACTTGCATTGTAATTCAAATTCCTATTCATCCAAGTTTGTTCGCCTATCACAACCGTTTGATAAGTCTCGCTCCCGTGAATTACAGAAGGACCCGCTTGAATCGAGCTTGAACTGGGAGCAACAGAGCTACTACTAGGTGGTGCAATGGAACTACTACTCGGCATTAAACTTGACGAAGATACTACCACAGAACTAGAACTAGGAACGGCAGAAGAACTGCTTGATACTGTTATGCTTGACGAAGAAACAACCGCCGAGCTAGAACTTAGCATAGCAACGGAGGAACTACTAGGCGGTGCATTAGAACTACTGCTCTGCTTAGAGCTTGATGAAGACAATGCCGCTACCATCGAAGAACTAGAACTTGTCGCAGAACTAGAACTTGGCAAAACTGCGGAGGAACTGCTGAACGGTTCGTTGGAGCTGCTGCTCTGCCTTGCGCTTGACAAAGGCACTTTATCAGAGCTGGAACTGGATTTCCCGATATATTTGGAGCTTTCCGGATCGTCTGGGTTGTTGAACTTCATTTCCGAGCAAGACACAAAAAGAAACATTGCTGTGAGTAGAAAAAATCTTAAAACCATATATGCACTCCCATACCCGAAGCCAAAGCCACACCTCCAATGACATAAAGCATATTCCTGCTGTTGCGGCTGCTTTCCGCATCTTTACGGGCATCTTTATAATATTCAGGCGTTTGCCCTCTTTTGTTGTATTTATCCAATGCCTCATTCATCTCCGAGTTTTTTACAACCCCAACAGAAACAACCGCCACTCCTAGAATATCTAAGCCAAGGGCAACCCAAAAACTGGTTTTGACAGGCTTCGCCTGCTCATAAACAATACCCGGCATTTTCCCGAACATTTCCGGCGCTTTCTTATTCAAAACATCAAGCAAGCCGGATATGTTTTCAGCCTGCCCAGTAATCGCAGGAGCAGCCTGCAACCCGCTTCCGCTGTTGTATAGCTCCACGACTATTGTCAGGTTGCCGCCAAAACGCCCCAGCCTCGCCTGCCCTATGTAATCCGCGTTTATCCTTCTGCCCAGCTGTGCCAAGCAACCCTCAGTTTCCTTGCAGACTTTCACCGCAATTTCCCTGCCACCCAGCTTGTCAATAATGCTCTGTTCGGTCATAATGCCATAATTATTCTGCAAAACATTGCCGGCAATTTCGCGCAGCCTTCCTGTAAGGAAAAATAAGTCAGTAATCTCCACAGACGGTTCGCCGTCATCCACGGTTCTCAGAATTGCAACACGTTGCTGCTCTTGTGCGTGGACGACAAGGGCAAGAAATATCAGAATAAATGCTCTTTTGCAGTTGAGGGGCATATATGCTTCTAATATAGAAAATTTATTGACCTTCAACCCTTCAACCACAATGAAAAAAATCTATCATAAACATAATAATAACCATTTTCACCTTTCAAAATTAAGGTTTTATCCGTCAGAGATTTGAGCGCCAATTTTACGCTGCTGGCAGCTTTTAAACCGTGCTTTTGCATAAAAGAGTATTCATAGGGAGATTTTACGCTATGTTCTTTCGCTATTGCTCTAAGCAAGTATAATTGCCCTCTGGTTATCATTTCACAATATGTTTTATATGTTGCGTTTTCTTCTTGTAAAATTCCATTTATCGCTTCCTTTGCGTTTTGTTCCGAATAATTTGTTCTGTCCATGGCAAACAGTAAATTTAGAACCAATTGAACGTACCATGTATGCCCTTGCAAATTTTCATAAACAAAGTCAAATACTTTTGCTGGTAATTTCTTTTTGTATCTTAAAAACATATTCATTGCAAATTTTCTGTAAGATTCAATTTCTATTTCCTTTAAAATTATTTTTTGCGTACTTTGGTAAAATGGTCTGTTCACCGAAGAAAACATAGCATCCATCAAATGTTTTTTACTTCCAGAAAAAATAAAATGAACATTAGGCAAAAATTGCATATAAGAACGAAGCAGAGCTTCTACTCCTTTTTCTGGATAATCCATAATTTGCTGAAATTCATCTATAGCAATGTAAATGGTTTTTCCGCTCTTTTTAAGATATGAAAAAATTTCTTGTAAACTATTCTGTGCTTGTTCATATTTAATATCCAAAGAAACTGTCGGCACTCCTGTCTGGGAATCAAATGAAAACAGAGGTCTGAAACTTTTAAAGAAACTGGCTATTTTTTTTATTGCATTTTGCGGTTTACCCTCTAATTGCCCAATAACGGCTTTGCCTAAAAGGTTTGTAAATTCAAGCAAATTTTGAGTTGCAAAAATATCTATGTAAAAACAGTTTGAATTTTTATCCTTCTCCCTTAGACAATAAAAAACATTGTGTATAAGCCCTGTTTTTCCAATGCGGCGCGGGCTTATTAAAGATATATTTCTGCCGTTTTGCAATGCAGATATTATTTGTTTTGTTTCTGTGGCTCTGTCGCAGAAATAGGCTGGGCTATGATAGCCAGATATTAAAAACGGGTTTTTAGGTTTTGTGTCCATACCCTAAATATAGTAAAAAACATAAAATATGAAACATAAAATATGAAATGTAATTTACACCATCATCTTACCATCAAAAACCTTCTCGCAATTACCCGTCATATAAACAGCTTCGTCTGTATATCTAATAATTAACTCTCCGCCTGGGAGCTGAACTTTTATATCTGTGTCTTTATCGCAATGCCCATTTAAAACCGCCGCCACAGCTACGGCGCAGGCGCCTGTGCCACACGCTTGGGTTTCTCCGCTGCCGCGTTCCCATACTCGCATTTTCAAGTTGTTCCTGCCTGCAAGCTCAACAAATTCGGTGTTTACTTTTTCGGGAAAAAGACGGTTGTTTTCAAACATGGGTCCTATTTTTTGCAAATTGAGCTTGACTATGTTTTTAACAAAGTTCACGGCGTGAGGATTTCCCATAGAAACACAGGTAATTGAATATTTTTTGCCGCCAATAGTCACTGGCTTTGCTATGGCGTTCTTGCCTTTTAGCTTTACTGGTATTTTTTCGGGGGCAAGTTCTGCTCTCCCCATATTTACTTTCACAGAATATACTTGTTCATTTTTTATAAATAAGTAAAGTTCTTTTACACCGCTTTTTGTTTCTATTCGCATTTCTTCTTTTTTCACTATTCCATTATCGTAGAGATATTTTGCCACGCATCTAATGGCGTTTCCGCACATATTGCCTTCGCTGCCGTCTAAATTGAACATTTTCATTTTGGCATCGGCAACATTGGAGCGCAAAATTAGCACCACCCCATCGCCGCCTATGCCTGTATGTCTATTGGAAAGTTGCACTATCAACGATTGCGACAAATTTACTTCTGCATCAAAACAATTGATATAGATATAATCATTGCCGCAACCGTGCATTTTTGTAAAGTGCAACACTCGCAGTCCTGCTTAGTTTATGGCTTGGGTTCCTGTTTCCTTAGTGCGAATCCGCATAACGGAACGCAAATCGTAAGTGAAAATTTTCCCGTCTCCAACACTTCCTGTATAAGCAGCATCTTGAATGGCTTTGATGGTTTTCTCTGCCCATTCTTCAGAAGATACGACAATTTCGAATTTCACCTTTGGTCTCAGAGCATAGTCAACTTGCTGCCCACGAACCAATTCGGTATATCCTTTTTGCACACCGCATCCCATAACTTGGAAAACGGTGATGCCGGTGACTTCGATTTTGTTCAAGGCTGCCTTGACATCCTCTAGCTTCTCTTCGCGAACTATTGCTTCTACTTTAATCATAAATACCTCCTTAATCCAAACCGTTATATGCTGGATATGCGTTCTCACCGTGTTCTGATATATCTAGACCCATAAGTTCATGTTTCTTTTCAACGCGAAGCCTTATGAAAGCACGAACAATTACAATGCTGATGAGTGAGCCTACAACCGCAAAGGCAATGCTGATGATAATAGCTAATGCCTGGCGACCCAACTGCGCAACATCTCCAAAGCATAAGCCTGCCACTCCATTTACAGCGGGGTCGGCAAATAAACCGGTCATAAGTCCGCCAAAAATGCCTCCAATGCCGTGGCAGCCAAAAGCGTCTAGAGAATCATCTATTTTCAGTTTCTTTTTAATCAGCAAAATTCCGCCATAGCAAACTGGGCTTACAAAGGCACCAATAACAAAAGCAGCCCACACGGGAACAAATCCAGCGGCTGGGGTTATGCCCACCAATCCTGCCACAACTCCTGTGCAGGCACCGATTAGGGTGGGTTTTCCGCTATTGAGCAAATCTAGCCCCATCCAAACAAGCATAGCCGTGGCTGCCGAAATTGCCGTTGTTACGAACGCATGCGCAGCTAAACCATCAGCAGCCAAAGCGCTTCCTGCATTGAATCCAAACCAACCAAGCCACAGAAGTGCCATGCCTAGCATAACAAAGGGAATATTGTGAATTCTATAAGAATGAAGCTCATACCCATAGCGCCTGCCAAGCAACAAACAAATCACTAAGCCAGATACACCCGAAGATATATGCACCACGTTGCCACCAGCAAAATCCACAGAATTCAACCAGCCACTGCCCAGCAAGCCGCCACCGCCCCATACCATGTGTGCCAAGGGGTAATACACGAGAATAGACCAAAGGGCTATAAAAGCGAACAATGCGCCGAATTTCATTCTTCCTGCGAGCGAACCAGTAATGATTGCCGGAGTAATGAGCGCAAACATCATTTGGAAAGCTACAAAGACAAATTCAGGGATTGTTGTGTCTGGGGCAATGCTGTCTTTGGTAATGCCTGCCAAAGCGATTTTGCTAAAACCGCCTATAATCAAGCCATCGCCACCGAAAGCCATAGTGTAGCCTATAAGGCACCAAAGCACCATTCCAAGCCCCATAATGGATACGGAGTTCATCATGTTGCTCACCACGTTTTTGCGCCTGCCAAGGCCGCCATAGAAAAAGCCAAGCCCCGGTGTCATAATAAACACTAGTGCCGCGCAAATCATCATAAATGCTGTGTTTCCTGTATCCATTTGTTATTCCTCCTGGGTTAAATTACACTGTAAAGCAGTTCCGCATAAGTTGGGAAGGGCCAATGTTTTCTTGCAACTAATGTTTCAAGCTCGTCAACAACAAGCCGCAGTTCAGATATGGCTGTGAAAACCTTGTCTCTGTAGAAAGTTGCTTGGGCAAGAACCGCTCTCTCTTCTTTGGTTTCCAAAATTGCACTTTCCAAAACATTCAGCTTTTTTAGCAAAGCGGCAGATAATTTAGAAATTCTGTCTAGCAAATGCGATTCAAGCGAAATATCGTAGTGACCGCCGGCTGCTCTTTTCTGGTTCAAAAGATTTGCCAATTCGCTTTGGTAATCTATGCAAGCAGAAATAATTTCTCCCTTAACCATATCCACTATTGTTAGAGCTTCTATGTGAATGACTTTGCAATAGCCTTCCATAAGAATATCATAGCGGGAATGAATTTCTTGCTTGGTGAGAACACGGTGATGCGTGAACAATTCAACGCTCTTTTTGGAAATAAAAGTAGGCAATGCTTCAACGGTGTTTTTTAAGTTTGACAATCCGCGATTATTTGCTTCTGTTACCCATTCATTGGAGTAATTGTTGCCATTGAAGACAATCCGCTTATGCTCGTGGAAAGTATCTTTCACAAGTTTTGCCATATCTTTTTTGAAGTTTTTGGATTTTTCAAGCTCATCTGCAAATTCCCTCAAAATTTCTGCAACCACTGTGTTCAGCACAAAGTTTGGTCCTGCAATGGAAAATGCCGAACCCAACATGCGGAATTCAAATTTATTGCCAGTAAATGCAAAAGGCGAGGTGCGATTGCGGTCGGTTGAATCTTTTGGGAAACTGGGCAATGTTGTAACGCCTATTTCCATTTGGTGTTTTCCCTTGCCTTTATATTCCGTGCCAGCTTCAAGTGCTTCTAAAATTGCTGTAAGTTCGTCTCCGAGGAATATGGATATTATTGCTGGGGGAGCTTCGTTTGCACCAAGTCTGTGGTCGTTTCCTGCACTTGCCGCTGAAATTCTCAGCAAATCTTGATATCTGTCAACCGCTTTGATCACTGCAACCAAGAATAACAAGAATTGAGCGTTTTCGTAAGGAGTTTCGCCTGGTTCCAATAGATTTATGCCTGTGTCGGTGGAAATAGACCAGTTATTGTGCTTGCCGCTGCCATTTATGCCTGCAAAAGGTTTTTCGTGGAGCAGGCAGGCCAAGCCGTGCTTGTCGGCTATGCTTTTCATAATTTCCATTGTTATCTGGTTGTGGTCTGTGGCAATATTGGTTGTGGAGAAAATGGGAGCAAGCTCGTGCTGGGCAGGAGCAACCTCGTTGTGCTTGGTTTTGGCATAAACGCCAAGTTTCCAAAGTTCTTCATCTAATTCCTTCATAAATGCAGAAACTCTGGGTTTTAAGCTACCAAAATAATGGTCTTCTAGTTCTTGCCCTTTTGGCGGACGTGAACCAAACAAGGTTCTGCCAGTATAAATTAAATCTGGGCGTTTTAAGTACATTTCTTTGTCAATAAGGAAATATTCCTGTTCTGGACCAACGGTTGTTATAACTCTCTGGGCAGTTGTATTGCCAAAAAGCCTTAAAATGCGCATTGCCTGCTTATCCAAAGCCTCCATTGAGCGCAAAAGCGGGGTTTTTTTATCAAGAGCCTCGCCACCATAAGAACAAAATGCGGTGGGAATGCAGAGCGTTCCATCTTTTATAAAGGCATAAGAGGTTACGTCCCAAACGGTATATCCCCTTGCCTCAAAGGTGGCGCGAAGCCCGCCCGAAGGAAAGCTGGAGGCATCTGGCTCTCCGCGAACAAGTTCTTTGCCCGAAAACTCCATAATGACTTTTCCGTTGCCGGAGGGAGAAATAAAGCTATCGTGCTTTTCGGCTGTGATGCTGGTCATAGGCTGGAACCAATGGGTAAAGTGCGTGGCACCTTTTTCCACAGCCCAATCTTTCATGGCATTTGCAACCACATTGGCAACCTCAGGGCTTAATTGCGAACCCTCAGAGATTATTTTTTTCATTGCCTTGTAAATATCCTTGGGTAACCTAGTTTGCATAACTGCATCGTTGAAAACGCAGCTTCCGAAAAGATCTTGAATATCTTTCATAGTTTCTCCTTAAATAAAAAGGCGTGCGCTTTCCCCCATTGCGATTAGGTAACAGGAAAAAACACACGCCTTTGTGTGCTGCAACCTGCTTATGCAGATCACCTAAGCCAAATATAGAAAATTCTCTTTGGTTTGTCAAGGGGTAAATGTCAAAAAAAATGGCATATTTTTTGCACCGTAAGAAAGTTGGTCTTTAAATTAGAGGTTTTTTATGAAAATAGCTGTCTTTTGTCGCTATTCTGGTGTTTTTTTTAAGCAAATTCTTGCAGGAGATATTGTTATGGCATAACTTTTTAGTATTCTAAAAAAATAAAACTTTGATTTATATGGGAATTAAGGATATAATTCCCATATTTTGAAATTTTTTTGTGTTACACTTTAGATGGAAGGTTTAATAAATTGAAGAAAAGAACCGCATTCATGCCTCCTACGAAGGAATTACTCGAAAAGAGTGTTCCCGCAGAGAATGTTTTAGTTCTTTTTGACGAACATCTAGAACCAGGCAAAGTCACAAAAAGAATTACAATAATATTGGATTCGCAAAACAAAGGTCTTGTAATTGATGGTCTTGCTGAAATAGGGGTAATTGATGTAGCAAATAGGCAAGACGGTTATGGAAATATAATGTGGTACCCTACACAAGAAATTGGGCTTTTACGAAAATTAAGCGTAGAAAAACTGATTGAAAACAACGTTATCGCAGACCCAGTAGCAAAAAACGCAGTAACTAAAATATGCCAAGCAGAGAAAGAAAAAAAAGGAAGTACTGCTATAACCATTCTCGAAGTACTTACAATAGCTAAGAATTATATAGAACGCTACCCTGTAACCAATGGGGGTGCGTAATGGCTGTAAGCAGAGACGGTATAGACAATTCCAAGGTACAGGATATGATCAATCAGAAGTTTGCAAGCGGTCCTGTGGATGAAGCTGGCAACAAACTCTCCAAATCTGCTGTACAAGCGGAATTTGCGCGAGCACTTTTAAAAGCCGGAAAGAAACAAGATGAGATAGACTTCTTGGTATATGGCATTGATAAATCTTAGGGAGTGGCGTTTATTATAATAATTCCTCTATTTTAGAGCACAGCATTTCTGCCTCATCTACCGTGGGGGCTTCGGCGATTATCCTAATCACAGGCTCTGTGTTGGAGGCTCTCAAATGCACAAAGCTTTTTTCCTTGCCAAGCCACAAGCCATCTCTCTTGTCTGCTTTCCAATCTGCAAAGGCTTTTTCTGCCTTTTCCATAGCCTCAGAAACAGGATTTTTTATTTCAAATTTCTTTTTGAGCATTGCATAAGAAGGGTGGCTTTTAACCCAGTCCGAAACTTTGATACCCTGCCTTGAAAGCAAATCCAAAACCAAAGCGGCAGAAACCAAGGAATCACGCCCATAGTGCAAAGCGGGCAGAATAACTCCCCCATTGCCCTCGCCGCCAACTACGCAGTGGTGCTCAATCATATCCAAACTGACATTTATTTCGCCCACGGCGGCTCGGTAGCACTTTGTCCCAAATTTCTCTGCCAAATCTTCGCACATTCTGGATGTGGACAAATTTATGGAAAGGGGCTTTGCCTCTCTTTCCAAAACCGTTTCTGCCGCTATTGCCAAAGTGTATTCCTCGCCAATAGGTTCTCCTCTTTCGTCAACTATGGCGCAGCGGTCTGCATCTGGGTCTAATGCAAAACCTATATCGCAGTTATTCTCTTTAACTACCTTGCTCAAATAGCTCAAATTCTCTTGCAGAGGCTCTGCACCCCTTGGGAAAACCCCATTCGGTTCGCAGTGAACTTTAACAACATCGCAGCCAAGTGATTCCAATAATTTTGGCAAAACAAAAGAACCAGCTCCATTCACGGCATCTATGGCAACTTTGAATTTGCGCTCCTTTATTTTTGGAACATCCACATAAGGTAGGGCAATGGTCGCTTTTATGTGCATTTCATTGCCATTCAATATGCTCTCTTTTTTCCCAAAGGCATCCGCTTTTGCAAAGAGTTTTTTTACCTCGTTTGGACCTAAAAACATTCCCCTGCTGTTTAAAAACTTCAAGGCGTTCCATTCAATTGGGTTATGGCTTGCGGTCACTATTATTCCGCCATCGGCTTTGAACTGCTCAACCAAAAGCTCCACCGTTGGAGTGGTGGCAAGCCCGGCATCCACAACTTCAACACCGTACAAACTGCAAACTCCGCAAACTATTTCGGCTATATTGACCCCTGTTGGGCGAGAATCCCTGCCTATGACTATTTTTTTTGCTTTTAGCAAATCCAAAAAAGCCTTTGTGTGGTTTATCACCGTTTGCGGAGTGAGAGTTTTCCCAACAATGCCGCGAATACCCGAAATAGAACGCATTAAATTCATTACGAGGAATGTAGAAAATTTTTCTAAATTCCCCTTATGCACCAATCCATACCAAAGAAAATTCTGGACTTTTGCCTTGAAGCTGGGGCAGATTTTGCCGAGATTTATGAAGAAGAAACGAGAAAATCGCATTTGGCACTCAAAGACAATGCAATAGAAGGTGCTTCTGCTTCCATAATTTATGGAATTGGAATTAGGATGTTATATGGAACAGAGGTTCTTTACGGCTTCACAAGCGATGATTCAGAAAAAGCGCTTATGAACATAGCCAAGAATTTATCTCTCTCAAAAAATAAAAAAGGAGAGGCGAATTTTCAGTTTGGCAAGGAGCAAAGTTATGTATCTTACATAAAAGATCATTTCAAAGACCCTCGCAAATTGGGGCAGGAATATAAAAAAGATTTTCTGTTTACGGCAAATAAAGCGGCGAGAATGGATTCAAAAATTGTGCAGGTAGAAGCCTCCATTGCAGATGCCGAGCAAAAAATAAAAATATGGAACAGTAGCGGCTTGCAAGTTTGCGACAATAGAACCAGAACTAGATTTTCCGTAAACGTAACCGCAGGGGAAAATTCGGAACGCGCATCGGCTCACGAAGGTCCGGGCGCGCTTGGCGGATTTGAATTTTTGGATAATTTGCAAGTTAAAGAACTCGCCGCTTCTTGCGCGGAAAGAGCTTTGAGAGTGTTAAAAGCTCCATATATAAAAGGTGGACAAATGCCCGTTATTATGGGGAACGCTTTTGGCGGGGTTATTTTTCACGAGGCTTGCGGGCACCCTCTGGAAACAGAATCCGTGCGTAGGCAGGCAAGCCCTTTTTGCGGAAAATTGGGAGAGAAAGTTGCACAAGACGTACTAACTGCCATTGACGATGGTACTTTAAGCGGAGTTTGGGGAAGTCTTGAAATTGACGATGAGGGTACCCCAACTCAAAAAACTGTGTTGATTGAAAACGGAATTTTGAAAAACTTTTTGAGCGACCGCGTTGGGGCAAAAGAATTAGGACTTCCCTTGACTGGTAGTGCAAGAAGGGAATCTTATAAATACGCTCCTGTTAGCAGAATGAGAAATACATTTATAGCACCTGGCAATTCAAGCCTGCAAGATATGTTAGCCACCGTTGATAACGGGCTTTATGCAGCAAAAATGGCAGGCGGCTCTGTTAATCCAGCAACGGGGGAATTTAATTTTGCGGTGGAAGAGGGCTACGAAATTAAAAACGGAAAATTAGGCAATGCGGTTCGGGGAGCAACGCTCATCGGGCTTGGGCACGAGATTCTGCCAAAAATAAGCATGGTGGGGAATGACCTTGAACTCGCGGCTGGAATGTGCGGAGCAAGCTCCGGTCACATTCCTGTTACCGTTGGGCAGCCTTCAATTAAGGTGGACTCTATTTTGGTAGGTGGACGTTGAGTTTCCCTGCTTGATTCTTATTATGTACATTCCTTTTGTCTGAACCGGAATTCTCAAATTGTCTGAACCCCGATTCTCCCGATTCAAGGATTTTCCCGATGATGTGTATATAAGTTTTCCTTGCAGGTTATATACTTCTATTTTTGCGTTGCTTGGCAGATTTTTTAGGACTATGGTTTTGCCTATTATTATTGGAGTGGGGTCACCAGGATCGATTGGATCGCTGCCAACTGCTACTGTGCCGCAAGATGCCGATAATCCCGAAGATGAACCACAGGTGGCAGTTACGCCTATGGTATAGCTTGGGGTGGAAGTGGTTGCGCTCACTGCCCACGAACTGTTACCTCCTGGGCGACCAGTCCAGCTTGGGTTAGTCGCAGGGCTGTCATTGCTGCATGTTAAAGTGGGTTCAGCTATGTTGGCACCTTTTTCAACATTTTGTTGAAGACCTGTGCAAGTTAGCGTAACAGAACCGCTATTTGTATTACTACTGCTGCTACCAGCCGGTTTGCTACTACTACTAGAAGGCTCATCTATAACATCTTTGCTTAAGTCAATATTCCATTTGTCCATTTCTTGCTGAAAGAAGGTAACCCTTTTGCCCCACCAGATTTTCAATGTATCAACCTTAGCCTGATACGCCTGCAAATTTCCCAGCACTATTGGTGCCATACCAGAAAATCCGCCTGCTCCGCGTTTGCAAGTATTGGTATTATTGTCATTGCAAGTTTTGTTTGTGCCAAGTTGAAGCTCAAAATTCTTCACCACTGAACCCTGCACGGCTTTGGCTATAGAATCAATAAAACCATTTTGTTTGCTCATTGCCTCAATGTCTGGTTTATATTTAATCCAAGCCTTTTTAAATTTAATCAAGAATAGGGTATCTTCAAAAAATTTCTTGTAAAATGCGTGTCTTGGCATCACTGGGGTTTTATCCGTTTTAAAATGAGTGGGGAAAGAGGCATATTCCACTCCTGCTATCAAATCTAAGTCCCATATAGGTCCTGCCTTAATTTTGCTTCTGCTGTCTTCTTTATGAAAAAAGTTTGAAGCCGGAAAACCACTATTATTTGATTTATTGTTAAAATCAAAATTATCCAAGAACTGTTCTAGCATTAAGTATTTAGCAACACTTTCCAAGTCCACCAAATCTCTGTAGCCGTTATTTGGGAAACCCGATTTATTGAACATAGTGGTCATAAGGTTATTTACGTCTCTTTTCACAAAATCGTAATCGGACAGTTTTGGCAAATCTTCTGGTGATTTTATGAATGTGTGCAGCTTGGAATCCCTAGACGGTGTGTTAGGGTAATCGGTGGCAAAATCAATTTCGTCTGCGGTGCTGGGACAGTGGTAATCAAACTCAACAAGCCAGCCCTCTTTTTCGTCTATTTCCAACCTGCCTTTGTTCACATGGACTATGTCTGTTATTTGGTAAATTCCTTTGTATTCATTGTTTAAATAGAAATCCACAAGGTACTGGTTGGGAGTGCCTGGAATTCCAATACGTTTTCCGAGTTCAAACCCAACGGCGTTTAGGGCAAAAGTTTGGTCGTACCAGTTTGCAAGTAGTGCCCAGCTTTTGTGTTTTTTTGACCCGAAAACAGATTGGGCTGAATCAAATTTTATTCTGTAAGGCTTTTTGTCCCCAGCCCAAGTAGAATTACCACGCCCACGAATGGAATCTCTGCCAGATGACACGGAAAAGTTATGCCCTGAATTTGCCGCACCGGTAAGCGTAATAGTTGTTGCTGGAACGTACGTGTGAACAAAAATAAGATGGTTTTGGCAGTTGTTGGCGGTTTGCTGGGCTGACGTAAGTAGATTTGCCGCAGGAGAGTTTATGGCTGCGTTGTTTTTGGTGCTGACCTTTAGCTCTGGGAGAGCGGCAAACGCAAAAACGCTGAGGGAGATTATTGCAATTAGAGTTTTCATTTTACCACCATGCGTTGAGTTCCATGTGCTGTTTTTATTATGTAGATACCTTTTGTCTGAACCGGAATTTTAAGAATCCCAGAATTTTCAGAATAGCCAGAATATATGCGCTTGCCTTGCAAATTATATACTTCTATTTTTGTGTTGCTTGGCATATTTTCTAGGACTATGGTGTTGGCTATTGGTGTAGAACCATCAACGACCGCTACTGTGCCGCAGTTTGCTGATAGTTGAGATGAACCGCATGAGGCAGTTACGCTTATGGTATAGCTAGCGGTGGTAGTGGTTGCGCTTACTGCCCAAGAACTGTTTTGTTGCGGGCGGCCAGTCCAATTGGGATTAGTTGCTTGGCTGCCATTGTCGCAGGTTAAAGTTGGTTCAACTATAGTAGCACCCCTCTCAACACTTGATTGAAGACCCGTGCAACTTAACGTAACAGAACCGCTATTCGTATTACTGCTGCTGCTTACCGACACACTACTACTGCTTGGTTTGCTGCTACTGCTAACTGCCTCTCTACAATTCCTTTTGCTATTAACAAGGACTGCCGCTGGAGCTGATTCTGCAACATCGCTACTCGCTACGTTGCTCATGCCGTTCACGTAGTTTCCAAAAGAATTTATGCGATTCCCCCACCAAGTTTTAAATTTTGCAGTATGTTGTCTATATGATTGCTCCGTAACATTGCTAACGCCATCTCCAACATTGCCAGCAACACCGCTTGCTATCAAGTTAGTTAGGGAATCTATAACACCATTAGTTTTGTTTACACTTTCGAAAATAGACTTATTGTCATTCCATATTTTTTTGTATTTGAACCTGAATACAGGGTCTTCCCAAAGCCTTTTATAGAAGTTGTTGCGAGGCTCCATTTGCTCTTGGTAATCACTAAAAAATTGCCTAGAACCACCAAATCCCATATTCAAAGGAGAACCGCAGGCTATGTCAAGATCCCAAAGCGGACCGGCTTTGATTTTTTCACCTTTGTTTTTATAAGCGTAATTTGAACCCAGTAAAGTACTGCTGCTCACAAGACCGTTGAAATCTTGATTATCCATAAACAATTGAATCATTATATATTTTGCATAACTGTCAAGGTCAATATAATCGCGATAGCCGTTATTAGGAAAACTGCTCTCTTTCATTTTGTCTAAAAGCGCATTGAGGTCGCTTTTAACAAAGTCTAAACATGTTCCATCTGGTTGCCTGCTTGAATTTAGCGGCAAATCATCCAAATCTGGCTCCCTTATTTTTACGTTTATATTGTATCTGTTGGAACCCGTATGATAAAATCTCTTTTGATCATCTGCACTGATGGCACAATGATAGTCAAACTCTGCAAGCCATCCATCTTCCTTATCTATATTGACACTAGCCTCACTTCTCTGAATTTGCTCAGTGAGCAGGTAAACTCCTCTGTTTGAGTTTGCCAAGTTCAATTTCACATGGTAGCCATGCGGTGTAAATTGAAGATTTAGTTTTTGACCGAGATAAAAGGCTATGGCACTCTGCATTAAAGAGGGGTCATAGTAGTTGGCGAGCAACGCCCAGCTTTTTTCTGCGGGTCTGTCAAACATTGCTGTTCTTTTATCAAATTTAAGCCTGAAAGATATTTTGTTAACAGTAACAGTAGAATTCCCGCGTCTCCTTACAGAGTCACTCTCATTCGGTTTACCAGACGATGTTTTTTTGAAATTATGCCTAGAATCTGCCGCTCCGCTCAATTCAGTCTCCGTTGCCTCAAGATAGGTTGTACTATAAGCGTTAGCACCACTTGTACTTGCGTTGGCATCTTGTTGCATCACGTTTGCGGAATAGGTACCTGATGGGCAAAATCTGTTATTGTTATTGAGCGTAGTATATCCAGGTGTCGCATTGTTTTTCGTAGCTACCCTTAAAGTTGGAAGCTGAGACTGCTGCGCAAACGAATTTATGCTTAAGCAAGCTATTGCGATTAGAGTTATTTTTTTCATTTTACCACCATGCGTTGAGTTCCATGTACTGTTTTTATTATGTATATTCCTTTTGTCAGAACCGGAATTTGCAGAATTTTGGTATTTTCAGAATAGCCTGAATATACTAGTTTTCCTTGAAGGTTATATACTTCTATTTTTGATTTGTTTGAGTTGTTGTTGGTTTTTGGTTGCGATATTATAATTGGGGTGGTACCTTGGCTTTGGCAAGTACTGGGAAGGGATTCGGGAATGTCTTTGCTGCCGTCTATTCCCAGTTGACCGTCAACGCCGTTTAAGTTAGAGCCTATTTGCTGGTCAACCCAATTTATGCGGTTGTTCAGCCAACCTTTTAGATTTTGGATTTCGGTGTTGAATGTTTGAGCGTTCAGGGTGCCGCTGTTCCATGTGTTGTTATTAACGCTACCTTCTGCGGCGGTTTTTATTGAGTCTATAAAACCGCTCAAGGCTTGGAAATGGCTTTTGTTTTCAACCCAAATTCTTTTGTATTTGGCTTTGAATACTGGGTCTTCCCAAAGCCTTTTGTAGAAAGCTTGGGTGGGTGTTATGGGTTCTCTGTAGCCGTTGTAGTCGTGACGGGGATGGCTGGTTTTTGTAACTATTGCTAAATCAAAATCCCAAAGCGGACCTGCTTTAATTTTTGAGCAAGAGCTTGAGTCTATTCTATATGCGTAATTTGAGCCGGGCAAGGCTCCGTTTTGAAATTTGCTGTTGAAGTCGGAGTTATCCAAAAATAATTGAATCAGCACATATTTGGCATAACTATCAAGGTCTATTAAGTCGCGATAGCCGTTGTTTGGAAATCCGTTTTCTGCCATTTTATTGACTAAATTGTTGAGGTCGGTTTTTACATAATCCAAATACGAAGCAGGTCTATTTGGTATGGTGTCGTCTAATTCTGGAAATTTTATGAATGTGGTTAGGTCGTACTTGCTCGTGGTAAAATAACTAGAACGTTCATCAGAAGCTGGGCTGTGATAGTCAAATTCAACAAGCCAGCCTCTATGCTTTTCTCTTAAATCAACTCTTCCCTTATTGGACTGGATTTTTTCTGTGAGCTGGTAAATGCCCTTATATGTGCCGTTTATGGATAAATCCACAAGCTGAGATGTTGGCGTGAATTCAAGCCCCAAGCGTTGCCCCAGCGCAAAAGCCATTTCGTTTAGCGAAAATGTGGCATCGTAGAAATTGGCAAGCAGAATCCAGCTTTTTGCAGGTTCTTTGCCAAAGAGAGAGACCTTTTCACCGAATTTCACTTTGTATGGTTTTTTGGCGGCTGCCGCAGTGGAATTTCCTCGCACCTTTATGGAATCGGCATTTGCATTTCTGGTTATATTGTTTCTGGAATCGCTTTGGTCATTTATCTGAAAACCAGTCACGTTGAAATAAGAGTACGTTCCTCCTCCTATTCCTCCCCAACCGCCGACACCGCCCCAGCCACCCCAACCGCCGCCACCACCGCTGCCGTCTGGGTTTGCATTATCCTTTGTGGTTATCTTCATTTCGGGAAGCGCAGCAAGCG
Organism: Candidatus Fibrimonadaceae bacterium; assembly: GCA_031281275.1. Classification (GTDB taxonomy): domain Bacteria; phylum Fibrobacterota; class Fibrobacteria; order Fibrobacterales; family Fibrobacteraceae; genus Fibrimonas. The sequence continues at coordinate 26,414 of JAITFP010000043.1, read as the reverse complement.
AAAGAACGCTAAGGCAAATTACTGCCGTTAGAGTTGATTTTAACGTGCTACATTTCATAGATACTCCCCCTATATTATCACTTTACAACAAAACGCTGTACTTTTTTCTCACTTCCAAGCGTTGCGCGCATTACATACATTCCTGTTTGAACCTGAATTCTCAGAGCCCCAGAATTCCCAGAATTGGTTGAATATACGCGATTGCCTTGCAAGTTATACAGTTCTACTTTTGTGTTGCTCGGCAGGTTTTCAAGCACTATTACGTTTCCTACGGTTTGAGTACGAATGTTGAGCAATGCTTGTTTAGGTACTATCGGAGAAACAAAATTATCTTCCGATGAGCTTGAAGACAAACCACCTGAAGACGAGCTTGGAGTAGTAGGAGCATTACCAACCGTTACCGTGCCGCATTGTGCTGTTAAATTCCAAGCCTGTCCGCAAGTAGCGGTAACGCTTATGGTATAGCTGGCGGTGGTGGATTGTGCATTTGTTGTCCAAGAACCGTTCTGTTGTGGACGACCATTCCAATTGATATTGGTTGGCTGGCTGCCATTGCTGCAAGATACATTAGGTTGATTTATTGTACCACCTCTTTCAACACTTGATTGAAGACCTGTGCAACTCAGTGTAGCCTGCCCGTTATTATTCAAACTGCTACTGCTGCTTACACCCCAATTATTTGCGCTACTACTGCTACTTACACCCCAATTATTTGCACTGCTGCTGCTAGCTATGCTGCTACTGCTCTTGTTGCCCGCTGCACAAGCGGCTGGAGGATTTTGGGTAATATCTTTGCTGGTATCTATGTTGTAACTCTTTAATCTATTATCAACCCAATTAATGCGGTTGTTCCACCAAGTTTTCAGGTTCTGAACCTCGGTGTTGAATACCTGTGTGGTAAGGTTGGCACCACCGCTCATTTGGTTGTTGCCCCATCTGTTGGTACCATTGCCTTGAATGCTACCTTCCGCCTGAGACTTTATGTTGTCTATAAAACCGGACATAGCTTTGAAATCGTTTATATATTTATCCCAATTTTTCTTGTATTTGGCTTTGAATACAGGGTCTTCCCAAAGCCTTCTATAGAAGGCGTGGGTTGGCGTTATGGAGTCTTGGTAAGTTTTATAGTGCGCAGGGAAAGAGCCTGCACCGCCCATACCACCAAAACCGCCATTAGACATCCTCTCTATGCCTGCCGCGAGGTCAAAATCCCAAAGCGGACCAGCTTTAATTCTGTCACATTCCTCTATTTTATACAAGTAATTTGAGCCTAACAAAAAGCCAGTTTGTGCCTTGCTGTTGAAATCAAAATTATCTAAAACCAATTGAATCAGCACATATTTGGCATAACTCTCAAGGTCAATCAGGTCGCGATAGTCATTGTTTGGAAATCCGCTTTGTGACATTTTAGTCATCAAGTTGTTAACGTCGTTTTTCACAAAGTTGAGTTGTGCAGTGTTGTTTGGCTGTTTAGTAAAGGAGGTGTCGTCTAACTGGGGCCATTTTATAACAGCTTTAATGCTGTATTGATTGGTGTTAAACGCTTGGTTCCTTTCGGCTTGGTCTTCTGGGTCATGATAATCAAACTCAACGAGCCATCCATTATGCTTTTCCTTTAAATCAACACGCCCTTTATGGGACTGAATTTGCTCCGTAAGTTGGTAAATACCCTTATAGGTGCCGTTTATCCACAGATCCACCAACTGAGACGAATTTGTAAACTCAAGCCCCATTCTCCTACCCATCTCAAAAGCAATGGCATTCAGCGCAAATGTGCCATCGTACCAGTTGGCTAGCAGAACCCAGCTTCTTGCCTCTTCTTTGCCAAAGAGACCTTTTTTTGTAGCGAATTTTATTCTGTATGGCTTTTTTTCCATGCCCGCAGTGGAATTTCCGCGCACCTTTATGGAATCCCTCACAGTACCAGAAGTGGTGTTGCTGGTTAAATTGTTTCTGGAATTGCTCGGGTCTGTAAGTTCAACTTTGTCCACGGCATAATATTTTTTAGTTGTACCACCTCCCATTCCAGGCATTTGCCAGCCGCCCTGCTGCGAATTGCCATCGGGGTTTTGATTGCCTGTTGTGGTAACCCTTATTTGAGGAAGTGCCGCAAAAGAGAAAAGAGCAAGGCAGGCTATTACCGTTAGAATTGATTTGATGTTCATAACACCTCCGATGGGAAATCGTCTTATTATATAAATATATATTATTATTACAAATATATTACAATTTGGAGTAGAAAAAAGTTAAAAAACGGCTTTTTGCAATATTTTGTGATATTTATTGCCTAAAATATCACCACAACCTCGCTATCAAAGCGTCTTCGCCAGAGTTTTTTGTCGTCTTCCTTTATTTTTGAAACAACTCCATAATTATTCCGCCACTGAAAAGCTGATTTTTTGGCAAAACCAAGGGTTAAGCCAGCTCTAAATTGAGCTTCAAACTCTGTGCTGTCCATCTTAAAATCCCTGCTAAAAATAGCAGCCTCGGCAACTGGAATAACCTGATTCAAAATGCTTGTGCCTGTATTTATAAAGAAATTTTCCTTTAACCTAGCTCCCAAAATAGTAGCATCTATGCCACTGCTTTTCAAATCTGGATTAGTGCCATAAGTTAGCTCCGCTTCGCTTGCAAGCAAATTACCTGTGCGTTTATAAGAAAGCGAAGAAATGAATGTGGTTATCATATCATCATCTGGCAAATAGTGCTTTATTATGGCGGCTAAGATAACATTATTTTTTTTATCGTCATATTCAGCACTGTAATTTTGCAAGTAGCGCTTAGAGTCCTCAGTCCAGGAAAAACCTCCCCTTAAATCCAATTTTTTGCCCAATTCATGGCGATATTGCAAGGTTAAATCGTGCCCCAAAAAATCAATGCCTTTTGAATCGAGAAAATCGTTTATTATTGAGCGTTTACGGAAATAACGCTCGTCAAGACTGGTTTTTTCTTCTATTCCAAAAGATTTTTTAATATAACCAAAGCGAATGGTGCTAAAATTAAAAGGGTTGTATTGAGCATAAAGTTTGTCCATTGTGAACGTGCGTTCAACCTTATGTTTTTCTTTGAATACTGTGTCAATCCAAATACTATCTTTGCGGCGGTCTTCTCTAATTATTTGCCTTTCTATTTCAATTGCAACGCTATCGCCTCGGTTATATTCAAAGCCAATTACCGCCCTAATTTTCTTTGCAGGGCGCATAGAAACATCAACTTCCGCTTTGCCTATCCTATTGTATTCAGTGACTTTTTTATCCGCTTTATAGTGGTTGTCAAAGCCAACTTCCAAAATTCCATCTACTTTGATTATAGTTTCCTCTTTTTCTGCCACCGCTTTCACAGTGGTGTCTTTTTTGGCAACTTTTTTAGATTCTTTCTTTGGTTCTATTTTGGGTTCTATTTTTGTTTCTATTTCGGTAATAACCGCAACGGTGTCTTTCGCAACAGCACTTTTATCTTTCTTGGCAAAAACTGTCTGAACCCCGATTCCCCCGATTAGAAGAATGAGAAGGATTTTTGAACTATTTACCATTTTTTACCTTCTGTACACCAATTTGATTTCTGCGCTATCTGTTAGATAGTTCATTCTCACTATGGAAACTTTTAGCACTTCATAGCCAAAGCGGTTTTTTATGTCTTCGTAGAGTTCTTTTTTCTTATCTTTTGCCAAAAGCTTGGAGTTATCGTAGAATAAAAGTATTTGGTCGGTGCTGCCTATGAAGGCTTTTTCGGCAATGAAAATGCTAGCGCAGAGCATAATATCTGCTAAAAGAACTGTGAATATAGAAAGCTCATCTGTTGCAAGGGAGTTTATAACTCCAAGGATTATGGAAGCAAAAAGGAAGGTCATTTCTCGAATTTGAATTTGCTCCGTTCTGTAACGCAAAATGGAGAGAATGGCAAAAAGCCCAAATGCAAAACCCGTTTTAACCTTAACCGAAGCCAAAGCCGAGGTCACCAAAAATATCAAAATATTTGATATAAAAAAGGTGAAGGAATACTCCCTTATTCGATGCTCTTTCGAATAAATGCCACATATTAAAACGTAAGCAAAGATGATATCAATGACAAAGCGAATAGCCATTGCCACCACAAAAGCCTGATCATCTGCGCCAAAATGTAAAATGCTCATACTACACTCCTATGTTCATAAGATAACTTTCTAACTCTTGGCAAAAAGCGATTTTTCTTTGCCTCTTCGTGAGTTAACGAAACACCAATGGTATATTTGGAAAAACCGCTTGGTGTTTTGCAAATTTTGCGGAAAAAATCCTGAGAGACTGTTCTATCGGGGGTCCTTTCTCTCTTTAATTCTACTATCGCTGTGTTGTTAAGCGAAAATTCTTCATTGTTGTAACCGTATCTAAGGCCAAAATCTAATGTCATTCTCTCTGGGAAATATTTGTTCAAAAGCGTTATGCGGTTAAAGAAAACAAAAAGGGAAGGTGCCAAGTTTTCGAAATTGTAATTGTTGGTGTGTATTAAGTTTGCAAAATCATTGTCAAATTCGGCTATATTTTCCATTCCATCTCTGCGTTGGCGAAATTTCACGGTTTTTCCAGTGTTTAATTTTTGCTTTATCTCGTTGTAAATTTTTCCGTTGCTCAAATAATGCCTTGTGCGGAATTTGAATCTATTTGCCCTTTTGTTGTGGTGCAGGTTAAAGCAATGCAAATCTGGAGTATCAAAATAAACTGTTCTGTAGCTTTGAATAATCTCATCGTTTATTTGGAGCAAGGAATAATTGTCTTTAATTTCCTTTAAAAAATCAAAAGCATTTTCAATTTTCAAAACATATTTGGTATCAAACCTGTTCAAGAAAGACATTGCCTTTGACTCTTCTAAAGAGGAACGCAAAAAAGGTTGCAGGCAATTTTGAAACAAGCTGTTTTGCATCATGTTGTTTTGAAAAGCTTCAAGCATTTAAGAGCCTCCGTTTGTTTCGTTTACCGTACCGCCTTTTTTGTTAAGTGTGCCATTTATGGCTTTTGTTTTGACTGATTTCACATTAACAGTGCCACTTTCAACTGTCAAAGTTCCTTTAACTTTTATGCCGTTATCGTCTGCTTCAATATCAACTTTTGAATCTTTCATAGTAGCACTTCCGTCTGAATTTATTCCTTTAGCTCCAACGCCAAGGCTTTTTATGGTTAATTCGCCGCCTTCCACAAATAAATCTCCAGTTAATTTTATTCCTGCAGCATTGCTCTCATCTTCTGGGTCTGCGGGGTCTGTATGTTTGGTTCCGCTTGTTTTTATTAACGTTTTTTGGTTTCCTTTGAACTCCACCCAGTTACGCGCCCTTATTCCCTTTGAACCATTGCCAGAAACGCCTATTTGAATTATTGCATTGCCGCCTATTGAAACTGCTGCCGAGTCGCTTGCAATTCCGTGTGATTTTATGCCTGTGGTCTGGGCTTTTATTTTTCCGCCAGTAATTGTTATCTTGCCAACTCCTTTCTCACTTTGAATGGCATCGCCTTTACTATTGATGCTCAAAACTCCACCACTCACATCAATTTTGTCGTTTGCATGGATACCATCGTTAAAGGATTCGACGGTTATTTTTCCATTTTTTAATTCAAAATTGTCATCAACTGCTATTGCATGGTTGCATTTTCCCTTCACTTCCAAAGAGCCACTACCTTCAAATTCCAGCTTGCCTTCGCTAAAGAAAGCTCCTTTTGTTTGCTCTGTATTTTGTGGAGCATTGCTACATACATAACCTGGGGCATCTGTCAAAAAGTTTTGAGTTCCGTTAACTAAATGTACAATTACTCTTTTGCTTTTTTGAATGTTTATGGCAGGACCTTTGCTGTTTGTGATGCTCACACCATTTAAATAAAGCCCCTTTCTAACATCGCCATAAAATTTAAGCGAGCCATTGCTAGTGGTTCCGCTTATCACAAAATTGTATTCCGTTGTTGAAGTATTAGGAATTCTGACAACTACATTTTCGCCGTCTTTATCTACTGTAACTTCGCTAGCAGTTTTGGTTATTTCAGCACCTCCATTTTTATATTCAATTTTAATAACATTTTCAAGACCAAGAGCATCTAGCCCAGGGCTTGCCGTTAAGCTCTCGCTAGAAGAGTCAAATGGCCATTCACTGCCAACTACAGCACCAGAGCTAGAGCTTACGCTAGGAGTATCTGCACTGGAACTAGAAGAACTGCTTACACTAGGAACATCTCCATCGGAGCTAGAGCTTATATCGGGAGGATTATCTCCGTCTGAGCTAGAAGAACTCACTCCCGGAACGTTGCCGTCTGAGCTAGAACTTATAACAGGAGGAGTGCCGCCGCTACTAGAAGAACTAGGCTTGTCTTCAGGACCATCGGTAGTACAAGCTACAAGAGCCACCAGTACAAGCCCTATTGCCAAAAAAACAATGAAGCGAGCAAACGAAACGCGAATGTAACGGATTTGCAACATATAATAAATATATATAAAAATGTTGATTATCGTAAAAAAAATGTTAATTATTTTAATTATTTGCTTAAAAACCTATGCTAAATTCCCCAGTCCAGAATCTATGACCATTTTGTCCCGTTTTCACCCCCCTTTCCTCTGCATAAGAGCCAAACCGCATATTGATAACATCTCCAAAAAGCCCAAAGCCCAAATTAAAAGCTGGGTAGCCACCCTCAAAGCCACCCCCAAGGGAAACACGCAAGGCGTCTCCGCCAATGCCAAATTTAATGCCGGCAATGGTACCTACACCCATTCCAATAAGAACACCATAGCCACCATAACCATCGCCAATCACATTACCTATGCCAAGACCTACTGCTCCACCCACAATTCCAAACAAGGCACGATACAAAAAGGACATTTCTCTAGTTGGAGAGGGTATAACTACCTGATCAATTTCCGCCCCAAAGTTCAAATGCGAAAAAAACTTTTCGGTTATTGTGCCATCTAAAATATCCACATAATCTATGGCAAAATTCACTCTTCGCGCCCAAAAGCTATTGCTTTGCAAAATCATTGGGCTTGTCATTGCTCCAATAGACCAGTTTGGGGTTATTGACTCGCCTGCCAATTTGCTAAAAAACACATTGCGAAGCGATGACCCAAGCCTAACCTCTCTTGTTATTTGATAAAGCACACCCAAATCCATGCCAATAGCCCAATCCGCATCCCATAAGTCATCTTTAACGTTTTTCCATCTGTAATTGATAGAATCTACTAACTCTTCTTTGTTTATTGTTGGCTCGCCAATATTGGTATTGAAATCCATACTCGGTTTAAAATCGTACCTTGCCTGATTATATCTTTTCGCAACTTTTAACCCGGCTCCAACAGACCAATTGTCCACAGGAGAAAACGCAAAGGCTGTTTGCGCAACCCCATCTATTTGTATGGGGTCATAGCCAAAAGTCGGAACAAAAATACCCACATCCACATAAGGAGCGGCAGAAGCTCTCAGCCAGCCAGCAAACCCAAAATTGTGGGTTGCAATTTCCAAAAGGCTCACTTGCGTACCCATCTCAATATTGCTGTGGTCTATTCTTCTTAGGTTTTCTGCTAGTTCGGGATGCGCTCTTAAAGAATCTGGCAAAAATTCATTATCATCTGGGATAACGTCCATATATTTTGGGCACCAAGCGGCATCGCCAAAAAATCCAAAATCAAAAAACAAAACCTTTTTTATTACTTTGCCAAGACTTGGCGCGCCACAGGCATCAATAACGTTATCAATTTCATTTGCCGGAAGAAAAACAGCCGCAGAAAACAACCGTACCTCAGATTTTGACCACGGCATATAACCCATCTCTGGATTTTTTTCAAAATTTCCCAAACGGTCTATGAGATTAAGCCCAGCAGGATTGTAGTAAAGAGCATCTTTGCCATCGGCTACGGCAACAAAGGCTCCGCCCATGCCATGCACCTTTAAAGAGCGATATTCCGGTCCTTTGGCGGAATATGCAAAAGTAAAAAACAAAAAAGATAAGGCTAATGGAAAGTATTTCAATTATGACTCCTTGCAATATTCTTTAAATTTATTTTGGTCGTAATAGGGCCAGCAACCACCTATTTTTTGCTTTCGGTATTCAAGACCATATTTAGAGCAACTTTTGTCTTGGGCAACTTCAAGTTTAAGGTTTGCATCTCTTGTTGTCCAGTATTTTTTGCCGTCTGGGTATAATTTTTGAGTGAAATTTATTACGGTCACTAATCCGTTTTCACCTGCGGGAAGTTCTGTAAAAATTGAGCAATCCGGGGCATTGCATATTCTCACCGGAGGCGTCAATTGCACAGGCTTGTTATATTCCCAATTTGAATTATCTTTATAACGGTTACTTCCCCACATAGAATTGTTCATTGGGCTAAGACCGTAATACTTATCGTCTGGGTCTATGGGAGCCAGCCTTGAGTTTTCATTTACAAATCCGTCTCCATCGTTGTCTTGCCCGTCTATGAGTTCTTCGTCCACGCAACCGTCTCCATCTTCGTCATAATGGGTTCCCATTTTGTAGAAAGAGGCATAAGCTTTGTACTTGTCAATTTCTTCTCTTATGCTCCCCTGGTCAATATCTGGGTCGCCTCCTCCAATCCCAAGGCCGTCTAATAGATCTGCTATATCTCCAAAAGCATCGCTCAAATCATCTATTTTATCGTTGATGCTCCCTACCTCATTTGGTATGCCTTTAGTTTCGCAGGCTTCTGTGCAAGAGTCAATTTTTTTATAATAATCTTGCAATTCTTTTTCCAAATCTTCCAATATTTGCTTGGAATCAATAACAACACTCATCTCGCCAGTTATAGGATCTCTTGGGCATTTTACCGATACAGACATATCGTAATTGTCTTTACCTTCGCAACCCCATTTTTCCCATTCAGAAGCTGAGCTGGGGAAATCTATGCCTGGTTTTTCCCCATTCTTTGTTATGCAGCCATCATTATTGAAGTCAAAAAAGTTTAAAAACCATCTTGAAAAGGAAGATAAAAGCAAAATCCCGCCAAAATAACCGCTTTTGTATTCCCTGTCGCTTAAAGGAAAGGGTTTCTTTTTGCCACCGGAAGTTGTATCGCTGCAATCACTGCTAGAAGAGTTATTGCAGAATGTTTTTCTAAAATCTAAGAGTCTTTCATTTAAACTTAAATTTAACGTAGTTCCGTCTATAATATTTGTTATAATAAAAGTAGTATCCCAGCTTTTGTTTTCTTTGGCTCGCATATGAAATTCGTAAAGAGCAGTTAAAGAATCTCGCCTATCCAATTCAGATAACGCAGGCACAATTTTTTTCATCGCTTGAAGAAAATTGTTCCTAACCTTTACATCTTCTCCCATAAAGGGACATTCTCCCTCTTTCGGTTTAACAAGGCTAAATACGCTGAATGGATTAACTCCATTCCACCACAAGCTCGCTTTTGCCATTCCATAGTAGCCAAAGGATGATGTAGGGTCTTTTTTAACTATCTTTTCGCAAATTTCATAAGATTTTTTATAATTGCCTTTTCTAAAAGCGTTTTCTGCATCTATGCGCAGGGATTTAACATCATCGCCATTATCTGAGGAACTGCTTCCGAATAAATTATCTCCACAAGCTGCCAGCATAAGCAAGGCAAGGCACAAGGAGAGGATGCACATTTTTTTCATAAAGACTGAATATAGAAAATTAATGCCTCTGCCAAAGCCTCAATTTCGCTTGTTTTGTGAGAGGCACTTATATTTATCCTCAGCCGTGCCGTGCCATTAGGCACAGTTGGAGGACGAATGCAAGGTACGTAAAAACCTTTTTCAAGCAAAAAATCCTTGCATTTTTGGGCTTTTTCCACTGTCCCAAGCACTATGGGCACAATTTGCGTTTCGCTTTGCAGGCAATTCATCCCTGCTTCCCTTATTTTTTGCCTAAAATCAACAGACATTTTCAGCACACTGTCTCTGCGAAAGCCTTCCCTTGTTGAAACTTCAACCGCTTTTTGCATTGCCACAACCATGCCCGGTGAAATTGCCGTGGAATAAATAAAACTGCGAGCATTGCAGATGAAGTAATCTATGAGCAACTTTGAACCAAAAACGCAAGCACCCATTGTTCCATAGGCTTTGCCAAATGTTGTAAGCGACAAATGAACCTTGCTTTCCAATCCGAGCTGCGAAACCAAGCCTTTGCCTTCGGGTCCCAAAACTCCATCGCTGTGAGCCTCGTCAACATAAAGCAGAGCACCGTATTTTTCTGCTAGATCCGCATAGTCTTTTAAAGGAGCAATATCTCCTTCCATGCTATAAACAGCTTCAACCGCTATCAGTTTAAAACTCTCCGGCTCAACCTCTTTCAGAGCCTTTTCCAAATCTGCCGGATTATTGTGCTTAAAGCGGTGCAATTTTCCACCGCCTATTGCATAACCATCCAACATACTAGCATGGTCTAACCTATCGCAGAATAGATGTGTTTTTGAATCGCAAAGAGAAGATATAACACCTACATTTGCGCTATATCCATTGTTGAAAATCAAAGCCGCTTCCGTGCCTTTCCAATTTGCCAGCCACTTTTCTGTCTCTTCAAAAATTTTATGATTGCCCCCCAAAAGCCTAGACCCTTTGCTGCCAGCTCCGTATTTAATATAAGCATCTGCCGCAGCTTTTGCTATTTCAAAATGATTTGCCAAACCCAAATAATCGTTGCTGGAAAAATCTGCGCCAGAAGGCTGGCATAATGAACGCAAAAGACCCTGCTTGTGTTTGTCTGCAAGTTTGTCTGCAATGGCATTTTCAAAACTATATGGCATAACGGTTAAGGAATATAGAAAAAATGTGTAAAATGTCAGGGTAAGTGTCAGGGTAAAAAACTCAAATTCAGTCAATTCATTGACGATTTTTACATAAATTTCGTCAATTGAGTGACAATTTTTCTATATTTACAATTATGAAGAATATTCCTCGTATATTGGAACGCGAAATAATAAAGGGTTTAAAACCTCAAAAAGCCGCTTTGATTTTTGGCGCAAGGCGAACAGGGAAAACTGTGATTATGAAACGCATAATAGAACGCTGGAGAGGTAAGGTGCTTTCCTTGAACGGCGAAGACTACGATGCGCAAAATTTATTGGAAAATCGCTCCATCGTAAATTATCGCCGTCTGTTGAATGGCATTAACCTTTTAGCAATAGACGAAGCACAAAATATTCCAGACATAGGCTCAAAAATAAAGTTAATTTTAGACGAAATTCACTCTGTTTGCGTTCTTGCTTCAGGTTCTTCATCTTTTGATTTGCAAAATAAAACTGGCGAACCATTAGTTGGCAGAAGCAAAACATTTAGACTTGCTCCATTTTCGCAAAAAGAAATTTCCATAATGGAAACATCTCTAGAAACTCGGCAAAATTTGGAAGAAAGACTTATATATGGTTCTTATCCCGAAGTTGTGATGATGAAAAATGCAAATGACAAATCGAATTATTTGAGAGAAATGGCAAGTTCGTATTTATTAAAAGATATTTTGGCTATTGATGGTCTAAAAAATGCCTCAAAAATGCGCGATTTGCTTCGTTTAATAGCATTTCAATTAGGGCAAGAAGTTTCATTGGATGAGCTTGGCAGGCAGCTTGGAATGAGCAAAAATACTGTTGAGAAATATTTAGATTTGCTTTCAAAATCTTTCGTTTTATTTCGTCTAGGTGCATATTCAAAGAATTTGAGAAAAGAGATTGCAAAAGCTGGTAAGTGGTATTTTTATGATGTTGGCGTTAGAAATTCACTTATAGGTAATTTTAAGCAAATTGCGTTGAGAAATGATATTGGGGCACTATGGGAAAATTATATAATTGGCGAAAAACTTAAAGATTGCTGGAATTCGTGCTTATCAAAGAATTTTTATTTTTGGCGCACTTATGACAAACAGGAAATAGATTTTATTGAAGAATCAGAAGAATCTTCCGAACTTCACGCTTATGAGATAAAATGGAAACCTCAAAAATCAAAACTTCCCGTAGCTTTCGCAAATGCTTACAAGCCCAGCAAGTTTAACGAAATTAACGGAGAAAATTATTTGAAATTTGTGTAGTGATACGCAAATAATTGCAATGGAAGCTCACAATGCAAGCTTGGGTTTGTAAATCAGAATTGCCTCGCATTTTTCAGCATTAAATGTCTCAATGCTGTATTTATGCGAGTTTGATAACCTTTGCCACTTTTCTTAAACCAAGCAATAACATCTGAATCCAAACGGATTTGCAATGTTTTTTTCACAGGTTTAAAATGTTCAGGATGAACTGATTTCATTTGAGCTAGTTGTTCATCGGTCAGTTCAGGAATATCTTCCAAATCCTTGTCCTGAAACGCCAAAATCTCGGCTAATCGCTTATTAGACAAAGGTTGCTTTTTAGCTTTTGAAAGCGTTTTTGTAACACGCATAATACATTTTCTCCTCTTTTGGTGTGGCTTTCCTTGCGGAAATTAAACGAATATGTCCATTTCTATCCGTATATGATACGCATAACACAACAACGTTACGGATAGTACCCAGTGTTATGTAGCGGTCTTCTACTTGCGTTGAATGTTTCTTATCGTAATATTCTATGCGAAACAAATCTAAAAACACAGCAATAGCTTCGTCAAAGGAAAAACCATGCTTTTGGCGATTTAAATCATCTTTAGAATCGTCCCACTCAAATACGAGTTCATTATCTTTTGCCGTTGTATCCATAAAACCGTATATACATAAATATACATACAAAATACAAAATTGTCAAGTAAAAATTTATACTGAAACTCATTTATTGGCTAAAATAAGTCTGTAAATACTCCGCTGCCTATAGCGGCTTATGGTTTAATCGTATAATTTTCTACATTCTTACATAGGAACACATATTTTGGAGAATAAAATATAATGAATAGAATTACTCACTATGACCAAGTAATTGATGCCTTAAAAAAAATAGGGCGATGGGCAAATTTCAAAGACATTTGTAAAAAACTGAAGCAAATGGAAGCTAAAATTCCCGAAGCGTCCGTTCGTATGTATATTTCTTCCTATTGGCAAACAAGAAACTTAAAAAAAAATCCTATCAAAGTTAAAAAAGATAAAAATAATAATACTTCTTATATGCTTGATAAATCAATACCATATTCAAATTCTCGTAAAATTGGCGGCAAGATAAAAAATACCAATGATAATAAACCATCGCCAAAAGAAAATATTCTTTATTTTATTTGTTTAAATCCCGTTGTGAAAATTCCAGCTGCTGAAAGTTTATTCAAAATTGGTCAAACGGGAAATATAGGGACTCGTATGAATGCCTATAATAGTAGCCTTCCATTTGAGCCAATTCAGCAAATAGATATTTTTCAAATACCAATTGAAATTGATTTACAAGAAATAGAAGACGAATTAAGGACAAGGTTACTATCTTCAAAGGATTTAGGTATAAATATGTATAGAAATGGAAAACATAAAGAATGGTTACAAAAACATTCTTTTGATGTTTATGATAAAGAACAAAGGGAACAACTTGTGAAAAAAGTAAAACACATACTTGATGATATTATTAAGAAAAAATCAAGGAATCCATAAATGCACCTAGTCTCGCCAGAAAATGAATCTGAAGAAGAACTAGAAACAGGAAAAATTACTTGGCCCGAGGAGCAATAAATGAGCAGCGAATTAAAATTTTTGGCATTCTGCGTTGAAATTTACAAGAACGCAAAGAAAATCAGCGGAAAAGAAGCTTTTGCTATTTTTGAGAAATACAATGTATTGAATTACATCAAGAAATGCTACGGTGCATTGCACACCACAAGTTCTCAATATATTGTGGATAACATAGACGAATTTATTTTGAAACCAGCTAGTTAAATAATGCCAGCTAAATCCCTAGACATCATCATAACCGGTGCGCGCAAACACAACCTAAAGAACATAACCGTTCGCATTCCTCGGCATAAAATAACGGCAATTACGGGTGTTAGCGGAGCGGGCAAAAGCAGTTTGGCATTTGATACGCTCTTTGCAGAGGGGCAACGCAGATTTTTGGAGAGCCTCTCAACTTATGCTCGCAGGTTTTTGGGAAAAATAGACCGAGGCAGCGTGGATTCCATACAAGGACTTGCACCCGCCATAGCCATAGACCAGCAAAGCGCCTCCAAAAGCCCAAGAAGCACCGTCGCAACCCTAACGGAAATTTACGACTTCTTTCGCATAATGTGGGCAAGGCTTGGAACTATGCACTGCTCCACTCACAACAAAGCCCTACAAAAATACAATGCAGCAGAACTAACTCGGCACCTATACGAAAAAGGCAGCGAAGATTTAGTGGTGATCTATTCAAAAAACGAAATTTTAGACAGAGTTCCCTTAACAGAAAAAAATAAAACAAGGCTATTAGATTCCATAGAAAAAGCATACTCAGAAAATGAGGGCAAAATAAAAATTGGAAATCAGCACTATTCAAATTTTTTATGCTGCCCGGATTGCGACTTTAGCTTTGCCGAAGAATTAGACCCAAAAAATTTCAGCTTCAACAGCCATTTCGGGGCTTGCGAGCGTTGCCAGGGCATTGGGGATATTTTTGGAAGTATTTGCCCAGAATGCAAAGGCGAACGATTGAAGCCGGAATTTTTAGCGGTGAAAATAGACGGAAAATCCATAAGCGATGCTTGCAAACTCTCCATCAGCGAGGCTTACAACTGGCTAAAAAACATACCATTTAACGGAACTCAAAAAATTATAGCCAAACCCCTGTTAAAAGAAATTTTGGGAAGAATGGAATTCATTATAAATGTAGGAATTTCATATTTAGGATTAGACCGCAAAGGCGAGTCCCTGAGCGGCGGCGAAGCTCAAAGACTAAGGCTTGCAAGCCAAATAGGCAGCGGCTTGGAGGGCGTTCTTTATGTGCTAGACGAACCCACAATAGGACTTCACCAAAGCGATACAAAAAAACTTTTGGATTCGCTTTACAAACTTCGCGATTTAGGAAACACAATAGTTGTTGTTGAACACGATTTGGAATTTATAAAAGCAATAGACCACATTGTGGACTTGGGTCCAAAAGCCGGCGAATTCGGAGGCGAAGTTGTGGCAACAGGAAGCCCAAAAGAACTTTCAAACACAAAATCTATAAAGAAATTCCCAAACAGCCCCACAGTGAAATATTTATCAGGAAAAAAAGCTCTGGAAGATATAAAACCAACAACCCCTCCTCCCTCCCCCCTAGCCCCTGATTTCACTCTCAAAAACCTAACCAAAAACAACCTCAAAAACATTTCCGTAAAAATTCCATTCGGTGCAATAACCGCAATTTCTGGCGTTAGCGGTTCGGGCAAAAGCACTTTAATGGAGTGCATATTTTCAGAGGCAGAAAAAAAGAGAAAGCCCGTTTGCTTTATAGACCAAACACCAATAAACTCAAGCCCGCGCTCCACGCCAGTTAGCTATATGAGCATTTTAGACAAACTGCGAGACCTTTTTGCAAAATTGCCGGAGAGCAAAATTCGCGGCTACGATGTTGGACGTTTTGCATACAACAAAGAAGGCGGGCGTTGCGAAGTGTGCGAGGGCAGGGGCTATCAGTTGATAGAGATGCACTTTCTTTCTGATGTTTGGGAACTTTGCGAGGCTTGCAAGGGCAAAAGGTACAATAACGAAACTTTGAAAGTTTTGTGGAACGGAAAAAGCATAGCAGACATTTTAGCTTTGCGGATAGAAGTAGCTTGTGATTTTTTTAAGAACATTAAAAGAATAGAAAAGCCTCTGCAAATTCTAAACAGTATTGGTCTTGGATATTTGCGGCTTGGGCAAGCCACCACCACTATGAGCGGCGGCGAAATTCAGCGTTTAAAGCTAGCCGCCGAACTTTGCAAATCAAATTCCGAAAGCACCATTTTTCTTTTAGACGAACCTACCACCGGACTGCATTTGCAGGATATTCAGCCTCTGTGGAACCATTTGCGCAAACTTTCGAGCGCAGGGCACGCTGTTGTTTTTGTGGAGCATCACCCCGATATGATTAAGCTGGCGAATTATGAGATTGAACTTGGACCGGAGGGGGGTGCTAGGGGAGGATATTTGGTGAATACTTGACAAATATCACATTTTTTCCACACAAAATAACAAAATTTCAACAGCTTTTGCTTTACAGTCGTGAAATAATGTATATTTATATTGAATTATGAGACATCGCTTAAAAGATATAGCAACTATCAATTTCGGAATATTGGAATCCGCTCCAATATCAGAAAAAGAATATAAAGGAATCCAATGGATTACCACGGCTAATCTTTTGCCCAACAATAACATAGCAAAATATGAACAAAACCTTTCTTTTAAACCCTGCGAATCGCTGTCCGTTAAAAGCAATGACATTTTAATACGCCGTATAGCCCCCGGTTATGTAAATTATCTACAGGAAACCGTGCCGAATTGCTATGTGGCAAACAATTTAATAGTAGTCCGCGCAACAGAACTCGTTAATTCAAAATATTTAGCGTATTATCTTGGACAAAACTTGACTAAAATCATAAAAAAAGCAGCAAAAGGCACAGTGCTTCCCACGCTTGCACGGCAGGATTTAGCGGAATTTGAAATTATATTACCAGATAGGCAAAAACAAAATCTTGTAGGAGAACTTTGGTTTTTGGAAATGGAAAAGATTAAGTTGCAAGAGCAACTGAAGATTTTGGAAAATAAAAAGTTGCACTACTTGTTAAGTATGTGCATTAAACAATCGGAGAATAAATAATGACCTCTTTTGATGACATAAAAAAAGCATTGTGGGCTGGAGCCGATACTTTCAGAGACACCATAGATGCGGCAAACTACAAAGACTACGTGCTTTCTATGCTGTTTGTGAAGTATTTATCAGATACATACAAAGAAAATGTGAAAGAGTTATCAAAACAATACAACGGCATAAGGCTTGAACGCCAGAAAAGTCAGTTGCCATTTGTATTGAAAGAGGAATGTACTTTTGATTATCTGTTAAAACACAAAAACGCGGTTGATATAGGTGGGAAAATAAACGAAGCACTGACAGGAATAGAAAGCTCAAATCCTATTTTATCTGGGCTATTCCGTACCATAGATTTTAACAGCCACGGGAATCTTGGCGGAAAAGAACAAAAAAATCCAATTCTGAGAAATTTGCTAAATGATTTCGCAGATTTAGACTTACGCCCAAAACAGATAGAAACAAATCAAGAGCAAATCCCTGCCGATGTTATAGGCGATGCTTATGAATATATGATTGGTGAGTTTGCAACTATGTCTGGCAAAAAGGCAGGTACTTTCTTTACGCCGCAAGAAATTTCCGAAGTTCTGGCTCAAATTGTAGAACCTAAGCCCAATGAGCGTGTTTATGACCCAACTTGCGGTTCAGCTTCGTTGCTCATTCGCACGGCTAAGAAAGGCGGCATTAATAAGGTGGCGATTTACGGGCAGGAAGTTGGCACTTCCACAATTTCATTAGCTCGTATGAATATGTTTCTGCACAACATTACAGATGCAAAATTAGTACAAGGCGATACGCTGGCTAATCCTAAGCATTTGGACGGAGATGGCAATCTTATGAAATTTGATTGCATAGTTGCCAATATGCCGTTCAGCAAAGATAAATGGGCATCTGGTTTTAATCCTGGCGGAGAATTTTTTGATTCAAAAAAAGATTTTACTATGGAGCCTTCACTTGACCGCTGGCATCGTTTTGATTTGGGTGTTCCTCCTGCAAGCAAAGGTGATTGGGCGTTTTTGTTGCATATGATTGCAAGTATGAGCACAAGCGGTCGCGTTGCTGCTGTAGCTCCGCACGGCGTTTTGTTTCGCGGTGCAAGTGAGGGTCGTATTCGAGAAGCCATTGTTGAGAAAAATTTGGTTGATGCTGTTATTGGTTTGCCTGAGAATCTTTTTTATGGAACGAGTATTCCCGCTTGTGTTATTGTTTTTAAAAAAGGCAGGAAAAATACGGATGTTTTGTTTATAGATGCTTCTGGTAAAGATAATTATGAGAAGAATAAGGCGAAGAATAAATTGCGTAGCAAGGATATTAAAAAGATTATTGAGACTTATCGTGCATATTTATCTGGGAATAAAAAAAAGGCGGAGGTGGAAAAATACAGCCATATTGCCAAGTTGCAGGAGATTATAGATAATGAGTATAATTTGAATATTCCTCGCTATGTTGATACTTTTGAGGAAGAGGAACAGATTGATATTTCGGCTGTTAATGCGGAGATTGCTGATATTAAGGGGAAGATTGCTGGGGTGGAAAGGGAGATGGGGAAGTATTTGAAGGAATTGGAGTTGGGGTGAGAAATGATTATTGCATCGCCATTACCGCAAGTACGATTAAGAAATGGATTTTCTGATAGAAATCGTATAAAAGAAGAGAATAAAAATATTCAATTTGAGGATTTTGATGAAAGAACGCGTATTACATTTTGTAATACATTAACCAATGTTTTTTATGGTGCGTCGCAAACAATTGAAAATAACTGGGAAAGAATGAAATTTGAACAAGATATTTGTAGGACTATTCTTGAATATGTATATGTTGAACAAGTTGGTAAAAATTTAAAATATACTACAGATTTTTTATTTGAAAATTATTTTTATAGAACAATAAAAGAAGACACTTATAATAAAGTCTTAGATTTAATAGAATCTTTTGCTATAATTTATGAGTCTATGCCTTCACATAATATATATAACGAATATAAAGATATGTTTAATCATACATTTGAATGTGAATTTGTTGGATATAAATTTGTAGAAAATAGAATAGTTGCTATAACAGATAAGAATGAAATTAAAGCAATAGAAGAAGCGATAGAAGAAAATCCATATGAAAAATGCAGAAATCACATTTCAAAAGCATTGAATTTATTGGCAGATAGAAATAAAAAAGATTATTCAAATAGTATTAAAGAAAGTCTTTCTGCGGTAGAAAATATATGTCAGATTATAGTAAATGAGCAGCTTTCACTTGGTCAAGCATTGAAACAATTAGAAAAAAATGGAGTTATAATTGATAAGGCTTTAAAAGCGGCTTTTGAAAAAATGTATGGCTATGCTTCTGATATAGGTGATATTAGGCACGCAAATGCATTCAGTACAGAAGATCCATCTTTTGAATATGCCAAATATATGTTAGTTGCGTGTTCTGCTTTTGTAAATTATTTAATTGCTAAAATAGCCAAAAAGGAAGCAATGGAAAAATAAAATGACATCTAATAAAACAAATAAAAATAATCTTTCGAAAAATTGGGAAAAGAAATGTTTAGACAATCTTTTCTCCTTTCACGGCGGACTAGGCATTTCCCGCGAACAACTAGGCAACAAAGGTATTCCTTATCTGCACTATGGCGATATGCACAAAGGAACTTTTTCATCTGTATCTTATGATGATTATACTGCTTTACCTAAATACGATATTAAAATAAATGGTAATGAAGATTTTTTAATGAAAGATGGCGATGTTATTTTTCTTGATGCCTCCGAAGATTTAACAGGAACTTCTCGTTGTGTTGTAATTGATAATCCCGATAATAAGCCATTTATCGCTGGGCTTCATACATTTATAGCAAGACCGCTTGATAATTCATTATGTAAATGGTATAAAAAATATTTCACGCAAACCCAAGACGTTCAAAAACAATTTGAACGTTTGTCTGTTGGTTTTAAGGTTTATGGCGTTAATAGAAATAGTATAAAAAATATAGTTGTTTCTTTTCCTAGTGATATAAAAGAACAGCAAAAAATCGCCAAAATCCTAGCAAAATGGGACGAGGCGATTGAGTTGCAAGAACGATTGATTGAAAAACTTGAAATACAGAAAAAAGGATTGATGAAAAAATTATTGATGCCAAAAAAAGATTGGAAAAAAACAAATAGTACTAAAATACGCTTAATTGATTTATGTTCGGCAAAACCATTGTACGGGTTGAATGAAGCTGCTACCGACGATATTACTTTGCCAAGATATTTGCGAATAACAGATATAAATGACAACGGAAATTACGTATATCAAGGAGCACACGTTTATTGTGAAGATGATGTATATATATTGAAACGGAATGATATTGTATTTGCTAGAACAGGTGCTTCGGTTGGGAAATCATATTTATATAATGAAGCAGATGGCGAACTTGCTTTTGCAGGTTTTTTAATTAAATTTTCTATTGATCCAAAAAAGGCAGATTCTCGTTTTATTTCATATTGTTGTAACTCAAAAGAATATTGGAAATGGGTAGAGATAAATTGTGCTCGTAGCGGACAACCAGGAATAAATGCCGAGGAATATTCGTCATTAAATTTACCTTATTTTAATTTTGCACAAGAAGAACAAAAAAAGATTGCCAATATATTGAATAAGCTAGATATAGAAACGCATTTGCACTTTCAAAAACTTGAACTTTTCAAAAAACAACGCAAAGCTCTTATGCAACTACTTTTAACAGGAACGGTGCGGGTATGAGGAGTTTTTGGCAAAACGCAGGAGGCCTGAAGGGCAGGGTTATTTCGTCCTATTTCATATTTTATATATTTATTGGGGCATATAGGCTTTCACACGAGGTTAGATAATGTTTTTGGAAATAAATGGTATTGGAAAAATTCAAGATTCAATCATTCATATGAATGGTATAACTGTCATTGCTGGAGCAAATGGCACAGGCAAGAGTACCTATGGGAAAATCTTATATTGTATGTTTAATGCTTTTGGCAATAAAAAAGAGACTATTCGCAATGCCAGGCTTGACAACATTTGTCGTATCATTTTTAATTCAACTGATTGTAATCCAAATGTTGTAAATGATTTGAGTAAAAAAATTATTAATGAAATTGAAAATACAAGCGAAGAAGAATCTGTTGAAAATAATATTCGAAAAATCATTATCGGTGCTTTATCAGAGCAATCTCTTTTGGCATCCGAAGAAGACGATACTAATATTAACGATTTAATTAAGAATGTTAAGCGTTCAATTGAAATTAGTGATAATGAAATACAAAAAACAATAATCAATCGTTATATTAAAGGAGAATTTGATGAAGTTATCAACCATGTTAATAAACCTCAATCAACTGGATATGTCATGCTTAATATTCAGAAAAAGAAGACAAGTATTACCATTGAAAATAATGAATGTAGTAAATTTAGCGATGAAATTGGAATCCGTCACAATGCCATATACATAGATACGCCATTTGTAATGGATGAAATTCGTCTCAAGGGATTTATCCCTTTTTTCATGAATTCCAGTCCTCCAACAAAACATCGGGAAAATCTTCGTTACCGTCTTAAAAAAGAATCTTCAGATAAGACTATAATTGACGAAGTTCTTACTAAACAGAAAATCACAAATATATTGTCGAACATTCACTCGGTTATTAAAGGCGAATTCAAGAAAGATAAGGGAAAATTAATGTTTATAGAAAATGGTCTAGAAAAACCGATTCCTATTTATAACGTTTCTACAGGAATAAAAACTTTTCTTGTGATTAAACGGCTTCTAGAATTGGGTGAAATAAAAGAACGTGATATTTTAATTCTTGACGAACCAGAAATTCATCTTCATCCCGAATGGCAATTGCAATTCGCAGAAATTCTTATTCTACTGCAAAAAGAATTAGACCTAACTATACTTCTTACCACCCATAGCCCTTATTTTCTTAATGCACTTGAAATTTATGGAAATAAACATAATATTAAGGAAGAAAAAATGAATTTTTATTTGGCTAAAAATAATGAGGATGTATCTAGTATACAAGACGTTAAAGATAATTTGGATTTAATTTATAAACAATTAGCAATGCCTTTTCAAAAACTTGAAGATATAGCGTATGAGGATTAGAAATGACCGAAGATATATACAATGATATGTTAGAAAAATTTCCTAGTACGTTTGAAAAAACTTCATTGGATAGAGAAAAATCAGAATATATGACTTCATGCCAAAAAGAAGTTGTTTATTTTGACCAATTCAAGGTTGATTTTATGAAAACGTTATTAATAACGGACGAAAAGGGCTTCTGTAAATCTTGCGATGCCATATATATGACTACTTCACAGAAGGAATTTTTTATGATTGAGTTCAAAAATGGTGATTTTAAAAATAACGACATAAAGATAAAAATACTTGAAAGCCTATTGCTACTTTCTAGAAAATTTCCTAAAACTAATTTTATGGAAGGTAATATGTATTTTATACTTGTTTATAACGAAGATGTCCGTAAACAAGAACAACCTAAAAATACCGATGTAAAAAATGTATCTAAACATTTATTCAGCTCGGCTAAGGAGCGTGAGATTCGTTTTGGACTTAATCGTTTCAAAAAATTGTACTTCAAAGATGTTTTTACCTATTCAAAAACTGAATTTGTTTCAAAATATTGTGTTTAATATGCCAATCCGCCTAGACCATACAATTTTCAACGAAAGAAAGGAAAGCCAAGACAAGATTATACAGCTTCTCGAAAAAATGGGCTACGAATATGTAAGCCGTAGCGAAGCGGAGAAAAAACGAGGGCAGTTGTCTAAGGTTATTTTTGAAGACGAACTTGCAAAATATCTACGCAAACAAGTTTATATTTTCAATGAACAAAAATATTCTTTTTCCGCAGACTCAATTGCAAAAGCAATCAAAGAAATAGATGCCTCATTGCTGCAAGGATTAATGACTGCAAGCAAAGAAATTTACAATAACCTAACAAATGGTATAAGCCTAGAACAAAACATACCTATAGATGGCGGAACTCCCTGCAAGCAATCTTATGACTTATATTACATTGACTTTCAAAATCCAGAAAACAATATTTGGCAAGTCACCGAAGAGTTCAGCGTAGAACGCTCAAACGGAGAATATGCACGCCCCGATATAATTGTAATGGTAAATGGTTTGCCTTTGGTAGTAATAGAATGTAAAAAATCAAGCGTAGATGTTTTGGAAGGCGTAAAACAGCATTGTCGCAATATGAGACCTGAATATATTCAACAGCTATTTAAATTCACGCAAATTGTTATGGCTGTAAATCCAAACAAGGTTATGTATGGAACGGCAGGAACAACACAGGAATATTTTGCAGAATGGAAAGAAGACGAAACAACACTTGATTTGCAAAAAACAACGCAAGATAGAACAATTATCTCTATGCTTGACAAAAAAAGGTTATTGGATTTAATTCAAAATTTTATTCTATATGATGCTAACATAAAAAAGATTTGCCGCCCACAGCAATATTTTGCTGTGAATAAAACAATAGAACGCATTAGCGGTAAAGACGGAGCGGATAACAGAAACGGAGTTATTTGGCATACGCAAGGTAGCGGAAAATCCTTAACTATGGTGATGTTGGTTAAAAAGTTGAAAATGATGAAATTAATTGAGAATCCTCGTTTTTTAATTGTAACCGATAGGATTAACCTTGACAAACAAATTCGCGACAACTTTAAACATACAGATATGGAACCAGCACGAGCAAAAACAGCTAATGCACTTGAATTCTTATTGGAAGACAAAGGCAAGCATACCATAACCACGCTCGTAAATAAGTTTGGCAAAATAGCAAAAGATGGGTATGTTTGCAAAGATAGCGAAAATTTTTATGTTTTGATAGATGAGGCACACCGCTCACAATATAGCTCAATGTATAATTATATGCTTGAAATACTGCCGTCATCGGCGTTTATAGCGTTTACAGGCACACCATTAATTGCAAGAAAAGATAAAAATACCTATAAAAATTTTGGTCAGGCAATACATAATTACACAATGAAACGAGCTATTGAAGATAAATCTATTGTCCCGCTTGTTTATGAAGGGCGAAAGGTGTGTTTAGACAATCCTAAAAATATAATAGACGATTATTTTGAGAGTTTAACAAAAGAACTTTTGCCTGAGCAAAAAAAAGAGTTAAAAGAAAAATTTAGCAAATACAAGCAACTCGCAGGAACAAGCAGCCGACTGAATCTACTTGCATTTGATATTCACGACCATTTTATCAACTATTGCAAACCCAAAGGTTTAAAAGCAATGATTGTCTGCTCTTCTCGTGCAGCGGCAGTGGATATGTACAATATTTTAACCAATACTTTCAAGGATATACATCCTGCCGTTGTTATAACATTTGATAATAAAAACGAAGGTGAAGGCGATGATATAAGCAATACGGCATTGGAAAAAATAAATGATTATCACAAAAAAGTTGTATATCTCAGGTTTAGAGATAACGATGAAAAATACGAAACCTCTGTTTGCGACAGGTTCAAAAATCCAGAAGATGACTTAGATATTTTAATAGTAAAAGATAAATTGCTCACAGGTTTTGACGCTCCTGTTGCAGGAGTATTGTATTTAGACAAATCAGTTAAAGAGCATTCTTTATTACAAGCAATCGCTCGAGTTAATCGCGTACATCCAGGAAAGGAAGTGGGATTAATTGTCGATTACTACGGCATTTTTTCAAAATTGAATGCTGCAATGGAAATGTATGACGATGCAGAATCCGGTTTTAACCTATTTGACAAAAAAGATTTGGAGCAAGCGATTTTTGGTCCTATTGATGAGAAAAATAAACTAAAAAATGCACACGAAAAATTATGGGCAATTTTTGAAGCCTTAGAAAATAAAAATCAAAAAGATAGCAATATTTGGCAAGTTTATTTGAAAAATGACGATTTTGGCGACAAACGCAGAAAAGAATTCTACGAGGCTTTAAAAAAATTTGCAATAGCATTAAATTTAGCTCACACAAACAGAGCGATTTTTATTGCGGTAGGATTAAAACAAATCGAGATATATAACAATGATTATTTGTTTTTTAGAAAATTGAAAGATTCAGTTATAATGCGATATAATGACAATGCGGAGGATTTATCAAAATATGAGAATGGAATTCGCAATCTTTTGAATACCTTTATAAAAGGCGATGAAATAAAAATAACAGTTAAACCTATTCAAATAGGCGATAAAAAAGCTATGCAAGAAATATTTGAGAAATTGGAAACAAACGATGCCCGTGCAGATGCAATTAGAACTAGAATAGAATCAAGATTGAGACAAGTGAGATATGAAGACCCATTAATGTATGAAGAATTTTCGGCAAAAATCCGTAAAACTTTGGCTGAATATGAATTATTGCGAGATACGGATAAATACCTAGCCAACATAAATCGTATCTACGATGATTTTAATCAAGGTTTAACTTCGCACGATTACCCGGCTTTTATAGCAAACGACAGTGAAGCAAAATCCTTTTACGGAGCTGTTTACAAAAACTTGCAAAATATTACGAAATTGGATACCTCTTATAAAGAATTAATAGGTTCGGTTGCAAAAGATATTAAACAAGTGATAATAGACAACACAAAACGCGATTGGAAAAACAATTCTACAGTACACAAACAAATTCATAAAGCATTAGACGATTATTTATTTGAATTATTTGAAAAAATCGGGCTTGATACAAATAACAGCGATATTGTTCAAATTATAGATTTGATTATTGATGAAATTATGAATATAGCTATTGTGAGATTTTAATGGAAAATTATATTTTAGATTTGGGTGCAATCAACGGCAAAGTTCGTATTGAAATTCGGCATAAAAAGATAAGAAATGTACATTTGAAAGTATATAAAAATTTATCGGTCTTTCTAAACTTACCCCTCAAAGTACCAGATGAATGGATAATAATTTTTTTAGAAAAACATAAAGACTGGATTGACAAACAGATTACGAAATATAAAGCAGCTAATGGTTATAACAGTTTGCATAGCTTAAAAAATGGTTCTTCAACGCAATATTTAGGCAAGGACGTACGAATACTACAAAAGAAATCCGATACCAGTAAGGCAAGAATTATCGTAGATGGAAAAATCGTAAATGTTTATTTAACGGAGAAAAATAATTCCGAAAGTCTTGAAAAATTATTCCTATCTTGGTGGCGAAAACAGGCCTATAACATTTTCTTAGAAGAATTAACATTTTTATATAACAGAATTTTTAAAAAATATTCCATTCCGTTTCCTTTATTGCAAATTCGCAAAATGGGCACTTTATGGGGCAGTTGCATAAAAGAGCGAAATAAAATAGTGTTAAATGAATATTTGCTCAAAGCCGATAAACTATGCATCCAATATGTTGTTCTGCACGAATTAACCCACTTGTTATATGACAAACACAATACTGATTTTTACAATTTTCTCACCATTCAAATGCCAGATTGGAAACAACGGAAGAATAGGTTGGATAAAGAGGTTGTTAACGGGTTGTGAGGGAAAGTAAGCTAGAATTTTCTATATTACCACCCTATGCCAAAAAGCAGGAGGCAAAATGAACATAACAGTAAAAAAAGCAGGCGAGGCTGAGAAGAACGAAATGGAGTCAAAGCCTATATGGGAATGTGAGGTTTCGGAATTTGACTGGCATTACGATAGCGAGGAAAGATGTCTTCTTATAGATGGCGAAGTGACGGTTT